>JBLXCH010000014.1:0-40808 GCA_048265065.1 Motiliproteus sp.
GGCGGAACCTTCGGTCGTACCATTGAGCATTAATGAAAGTTTTCCTTTTTCGCCTAGGTCACCTTCTATACCTAAACCTGCTCGAAACCAGTTTTGTTTGTAACCCTCTCCTTCAATATTGAAATCACTATCAATATTGATCACGGTACCTGTAATATTTTCGCCTTCGCCACTAAAACGGTGAACGGCTTCCAAAGTGGAGATAAAGTCAAAGCTAGAACTGCTAATCGGTGTTGCTGTATTTACCCCTAAACGGAACTCAGTAATGTCTTCTGTCGTTTTATCAAACTGTGCAGGCTGATCGCCCCCTGTTTCCGTGTAAGCATCCACGGTCGTCTGGGTGTAATTCAAATCCACATAAGGGCTGATACTGGTGGTTGAGAGCATTTTTAGATTCTCCCAATCTAGGCGTGCCCGCAGCCCCCACGCATGGGTATCGGTAGTGCCTGTCGAATAGTTTTGGGCGCCTGATACTTCATAGCCACGACTAATTTCTGCGTCCCCTGTGCTGTAATGGGTGCCAATGGTTGCATAAAGATTCTTGACTTGAGGAACCGGAATGATTGCTTCGACCATTAGGTAGTTGCTATCAAAATCCAAAGAGCCTGACGTATCTAAGTCTTGTTCGGCCCAGGTTTTACCTACGCTAAAATTGAGCTGCGCAAATCCATAGTTATAGCCAAAGTTAACTTCGGCAAGGCTGGAGTCGCCATTACGGCTTCCGTGGTTGTCTTCCCCCCAGTCTCCGGCTATCCAAAAGGCTTTTTCACCTTCTGCCACTCGATGCGACATAGGACGACTATGGGCACCATTCACTAATAGCGAGGTGTTTCTGTTTAAGGAAGTCATGGATGTGCTGATTTCTTCTAGACTAGGTTGAGCATCGTCCAATGAATAAGTGGTCGGCGTGTAAACCACAAAGGAAATATTGCCGGTACCGTTAGCATAAAAACCTAAAGGTAACGATAGGCTATCGTCAGGTGAATACGTTGAAATCACCAGTGTGTTTGTTTGCCCAGCCACTAAATTGCCGGTTACAGCTGGGCAACGATTCGTACTCCCGCAAGTGTAGCCGTTGACAGTGTCATCATTGTAGGCAGCAGGGTCAACTAATGCGTTGATATCAAAAGTTCCGTTGTAGTAAACCGCCATCACTGTATCAACAGATGCTGAAGATTGCCCAAAGGTATAGGAACCGGATGTATCTGCCGTAAAGTTTATGGCTACATAATCATAAGTATTACTCCCTGGCCTACTTGCGTAATACCAGCCATTAGTCACCCGATCGAATGCTATTTCTTGCACTGTGGCATCCGCACCGGTGACAGTAAAGTTGGTTGTAACAGCAACAGCATTTGCAGTGATTGGCGCCATTGATGCAGCTAGTGCTAATGCGATAGATAGCTCTTTAAGCGGCGGCCTTTCTGTTTTGCTTTCTCGCTTGATTTTGTTGGGTGAAAACGGGTGTGGCATGAAGGTAACTCCGAAAAAGCTGATATTTGATTGATTCTCATGCGTTGGTAACCTATTAATATACAAGAAATATTTTACAAATAAAGAAAAACCTTTGTTAAAGAAAGGTTATTTGACGTTTAGTGGGAGCCCAATTGTTTCATTGCACAATTATTTTGAACGCATTGTGGTAGATCGGCTTATGTCGACAGAGCCGGAGGATGTTTACAAATACATAGTGAATCTAAGACGTTTTTTGCTGCGTATATAATTCTAGCTTTTATTGTCTGTAGTCAATTTGAAGAATTTAATCAAAAACGTTTGCTTTATATTCTTAGTGTTGATCTTCGACTGAAACACTTTTGCGCCGGTAATAAAAGATCATTTTCGACCTGAACGAGAACTTACTATGTCCTTCTCTTTAGCCGCTTTAATCGTCATTGTTGCGATTTTTTCCATTATGTTGTCACGCAGAAGAACTCATGAGGGCGGTTTTTTTTACGGGCAATCGGCAGAAGGTAAACCACCAGAGTTGATTACATTGATTTTCTCTCAGGTGACAACATGGATATTCGCACGCTCACTGCTCAATGCTGCAATACTTGGATTCTATTATGGTATCTGGGGCACTCTCGCCTACGCTGCTTATTACCTATCATTTTTTACCGGCGCGTTGATCGTAGATCATTTACGCTTTCGTCAGGGCCACACCAGTATTCAGTCGTTTTTACGTGAACGCTTTGGTCACTGGGGAACACGTTGCTACAACTTAGTCATTGGCGTCAGATTAATTAGTGAGGTTTTTGCTAACTTATTGGTGATTGGCATTCTGTTTGGTGTGGCTGGTAGTGAAGCTTACACCGTTGCCATCATTGCGGTAGCGCTGACTACCCTACTCTACTCAATGCTTGGAGGCTTACACGCAAGCCTTCGTACAGATCTTTTCCAAATGCTGGTCTTCCTATTCGTGTTGATTGCTTTATTGGCTTTTGCTGTGACGGATAATCATTTCAATATGGGTTTGTTAACGTTCAAACCCTTCGTGTTAACTGACCCGGGGCCTGTCTTGCTGCTCGTTGCTTTGTTGCAGGTCTGGAGTTATCCGATGCATGATCCGGTGATGATGGATCGTGGTTTTTTGGCTGATCGTAAAACCACGCTTAAAAGTTTTATTCACGCAGGTTGGATCAGCATGCTTTGTATTATCGCTTTTGGTTCGCTTGGCGTTATCGCAGGTGCTGGTGCGCTAAGCGGTGAAGATATGAACCAAGCGCTAACGCGACTGCTCGGTGATATTCCTATGTTTTTGTTCAGCGCCACATTGGTTATATCAGCCATGTCGACACTGGACAGCACGTTATCTAGCTCAGCAAAATTGATTATCATTGACATGAAACTGGCTGAGTCACGGGTGCTTAATGGGCGCTTTTCTATGGCGTTATTTATGTTGTTCGGTTTGGCGTTAGTTTTTTGGGGTAATAAGGATTTGTTTAGTGCTGTTGCAGTGAGTGGTACAGCTTCAATGTACTTAGCGCCGGTCATATTTTTTAGTTTATGGGGTGATCAAAGAGAGATCCCGTTATGGAGCTATTTGGGCAGTTTTGTTGTTGCCCTTGGCGGCGCAATGCTCTATTTAACAGAGTCATCCGGTTATAGTTTGTTATTGGGTGAAGCCCATAAATACACTAAGCTACTATGGATTTCACTGACGGTAATGATTGTTGGTTGTTTACTATTTCAAGTGGGTAACTTAGTCGCTCGTCGCCCTCAGCGGGCTAGTCAGCCTACTCAAGCGCAGCTTTGATCATGACGATGAAATTTTGTTGTAACCAACGTTGTATTCGATGTTGCAGACAACGTTCTAGCCGACAATGGCTAGGTGAGTGTTGTTAAAACCACACAAGGAGAAAAAACTATGCAGCCGGTGTCGCAACTAGGACAGCTGAATGGCCCTCTTTTGGTTTTCGGCGGTCCTTATAGTAATTTAGCTGCCACAAACGCTATGCGCGAGGAAGCCGAGCGATTAGCCATACCTCCTGATCACATCATTTGTACCGGTGATATAGTTGCTTACTGCGCAGAGGCGTCCGAAACTCTCGAGATGATTCGGGACTGGGGTGTTCATGTTGTGCAAGGCAACTGTGAAGAGTCCTTAGGAAATGAATCCTTAGACTGTGGTTGTGGATTTGACGAGGGTAGCTCTTGCTCATTACTGTCTATCGAATGGTACAACTATGCAAATCGTCAAATTACTGCCGAACAACGACACTGGATGGCAGATTTACCCAGCCGGTTAGATTTCAGTCACAGTGGGTTAACCATTAGTGTCGTCCACGGTAGTACAGAGAATATCAGTGAGTTTATCTTTCCTAGTACGTCTGAAGCATTGATGCAAAACCGGTTGGCAGCAACCTCAGCCGATGTTGTTATTGGTGGTCACTGCGGATTGCCCTTCGGCAAGAAGCTGAAAAATGGTTATTGGTTGAATTCTGGCGTTATCGGGATGCCTGCAAACGATGGCACCCCTGATGTTTGGTACATGTTGTTGACTCCAGATAGTCACGGTCTAAAAGCCAGCTGGCATCGTTTATCCTACGATGCAGAATTAAGTCAGCGTAGAATGAATGAGGTCGCGCTCTGTGCTGTATATGCTGAGGCGTTGACTAGCGGAAAGTGGCCGAGTGACACTATTCTTCCTGAAAGTGACCATAAGAATACGAGCCTTCCTAAACACTACTTTGATGGATTGCCACTCACTAAAGATTAAAAGCTACTTAAGCGCTTTTGATTTTACGGTGCCAGAGGAAGTCACGGATCCAGAAACACCGTCCAGAAATACCATCCAGAGATACTATCCAGAAAGCCCGCTACTGCCTCACTCACCAATAAACTACCGAAACTCCCATCTTATTTATCGAGCTAGCTCTTCTTTTTGTTAAAAACAATTAGCTTTAGGCTGACATCAGAATCAAACGGCTTTCACACTCTGTAATATTTTTTAATATTTTATTCATAATGTTAGACGTTTTTAATATACTCACGCCGCCTTGGAATGACCGAGTGGGTGCTAAAAAATAGTTTGTGTGACTATTATTACCAATACTTGCTCGAATGAATGGCCGATAGCATCAGATCATCGAAAAATGCAACATGAGCCACACATGAGCATAAAAGGACGTTATAGGGATCCGCATCAGCGCGCCAAATTAGCGCCAGCTTTTGTTACGTGGCTGTTGATTACTGGCTTTCTTTTTCAGCCTATTCTGACTTATCTTGCGACACCAATGCTGGTTGCGGACCGCTCTGGCAATGTTGTCCTTATTTGTACGCTTTATGGCATCCAAGCGGTCAACACTGGGTCAGTAGAAGGCGCTGATGATCCGGCTAATCAATATCTCTGTCCTGCCTTATCGCTTCTACATAGTTCGCACAACGCTCAAATATCTTATCCCCCCACAATCCCCGAAGTTAATTTTCATGAGGTTGCTAAGGCTGTTCAATGTCCTGAGCAAGAATATTGTCGTGAGTACTTTCACGCCTTTTTAACTCGCGGGCCGCCACGCTTTTCCTAGAGCACTGATCTTTATTACTCACTACTGTTGCCTGATTAGCACGCTTTTATGCTTGAGAGTGCCTATTTAGGCTGATTTCGGTGGGTTGTATTTCGTTCTATAGGAATATTTATCATGCAATTTTTTAAGACCTCAAGGGGCTTTTGTTCACTGGGCTTTGGTTCACTGGGCTTTAGTGCACTGGGCTTTAGTTCACTCCCCTTACCGCTCGCCTGTACGTTTTTAGCTGTTATACACCCAGCTGTTGCAGAGGAATCTGAGCTACCAATCGTTACCATCAATGCACCTGCTTATGTTGAGGCGTTGTCTGGAGCAACGGCTATCAATACCGAGTTACTCAAACAACAAAGTCCGGCTACTGGCGATTCTGCAGGATTAATTAGTAAGGTTCCTGGCGTTACGCTTAACGCGACAGGTGGCGTTTCTAGTTTACTGTCGATCCGAGGGCTAGCCGATGACAGAGTGCGCATTAAGCTTGATGGCATGGACTTGATTGCCAGCTGTCCCAATCATATGAACCCGCCACTGTCTTATGTTGCACCCAGTAATATCGGCGAGGTGCAGGTTTATGCCGGTATATCGCCAGTTAGTGTTAGTGGCGACAGTATTGCTGGCAGCATTATTGTTGAAACAATAGAACCCGAGTTCGCATCGCCAGCGCAGCAAAGTGTCAGCAAAGGCGAGTTAGGCGCTTACTACCGGAGCAATAATAACGCGTTCGGTGTTAATGCGATGGCGAGTTATGCGACTGAAGACTTCAGCCTTAAATACAGCGGTTCATCAAGCCGTGCTAATAACTATAGCGCTGCTGAAGCGTTCAAAACGGATACGGCAACAGGACGAACGGGTCATACCCTTGGTCTTGATGAAGTGGGCTCTACCGCCTTTAAAACTCAAAATCATAGCCTTGATATGGCTGTAAAACTTGGTGGGGATTTATTGAAACTTGGCATTGGTTATCAAGACATGCCCTCTCAGCTTTACCCCAACCAGCGGATGGATTTGCTTGAAAATGAGCAGTCACGAGTTAATTTTCTGTATTTGATGGAATTTGATTGGGGCAGTTTAGAAACTCGTGCTTACCATGAAACAGTTGACCACTATATGAACTTTGGTGATGACAAGCAGTTTGTTTATGGTACTGCTGTGGATGGGATGCCCATGTATTCGCAAAGTACAAACACAGGTATTAGCCTTGAAGGAGTTGTTGATATTGGCGAGCAAGACCTTCTTCGTGTAGGTGCTGACTTGCAACACTATCAATTGGATGATTGGTGGCCACCATCAGGGACAGGCGGTATGGCACCTGACACGTTTAAAAACATCAACAATGGTAAACGTGATCGCTATGCGATATTTACCGAATGGGAGCACAACCCAACGGAACAATGGCAGGCGCTAATAGGCATTCGTTACGAACGTGTTCAAACCGACGCTGATGACGTACATGGTTATGATGCGACAAATGGCATGGGGATGATGACAAGCAATCAGTTGCTTGACTCAACCAACTTTAACGACCAGAACCACAGCGTTAAGGATGACAATGTTGATGCAACACTACTTGCGCGCTACAACTACGATGAAAACCTAGATATCGAGTTTGGATTAGCTCGCAAAGTACGCTCCCCTAACCTTTATGAGCGCTACACCTGGTCCACTTGGGCGATGGCGGCAATCATGAATAACACAGTAGGTGACGGAAATGGATATGTGGGTGATATTGATCTAGCACCAGAGAAAGCCTACACAGCATCAGCAACTTTTGACTGGCATGCTAGCGACCGCAATTGGGAGCTGCAAGCAACGCCTTACTATACCTGGGTTGATGATTACATCGATGCGGAAAAACGTGCTGGGTGGGTTGACGATCAATTCAACGTCCTCCAGTACAGTAACCAGTCTGCACGTCTATACGGTATTGATATCGTCGGTAAGATGCCGCTTGGTGAAAACGAGATGGGCGCTTTTGGTTTTGAAGCCTTACTCAATTATACCCATGGTGAAAACGCCAAAACAGGCGACAATCTGTACAACATTAAACCGTTAAATACGACGCTTATGCTGACTCATCAGACCAATGGTTGGAACAATGCAGTTGAGTGGGAGCTGGTTAGCGCTAAAGATGAGGTTAATGCAGTGCGCAATGAATCAGAAAAAGCCGGTTATGGATTGGTTAATCTTCGTATGTCGAAGTCTGTAGATAACCTTCGAGTTAACTTCGGTGTCGAAAACTTATTTGATAAGTTCTACTACCTGTCTACTGGGGGTGCTTACACCGGCCAAGGTAGCACGATGGGAATTAACTCAGTGCCTTGGGGTGTTGGTGTGCCTGGTCCAGGTCGCTCTTTCTATCTCGATCTCAATATTTCGTTTTAGTTGAACAATTTCACCAGCAGGCTCTTTCTGCTGGTGAAATACCCCAAGCTTCGATGTTTTTCAATAAATACTCTAAATTACAATTAGTTAAGAGTTAATTTTAAACAAAAAAACAAATAATAATTTCAACCAAAAGCTTTAAATAAAAGCTTTGACTAAAATGCAGTGATTAACCCAACAGTTTAACGATCGCTTTAGCAACGCCATGAGCGCTCGCAGGGTTTTGGCCTGTAACGACTCGGTTGTCTTCAATCACAAACTCTTCCCACGGTTTTACCTTACTGTATTTTGCTGCATTTCGGGCTAGTGACTCTTCCAGTAAAAATGGAATGTCACCAATGGTGCCAAAATCGATTTCTTCTTCCCTAGTAAAGCCCGTGACAGATTTGTCAGCCAGTAGCGGTGTGCCATTGCTGAGTTTAATAGGGAGTAACGCAGCGGGACCGTGACAGACTGCGCCTATAATTCCGCCATTTTCATAATGGTTTGCGCTAAGTTTGGCAAAGTTTTCGTTCGTGGATAAGTCTGATAACAAACCGAAACCACCGGGATAAAATACGGCATCATAGTCTTCAATATTGAGTTGAGAAACAGGAATCGTGTTGTTAATTCGGCTTTGGAAATTCTCATTACCAAGAACGTTATTGTTCACTTCATCATCTTCTACGTCTGTACCATAGATAGGTGCTTTCCCACCCGCAATGGACGCTATTTCATAATCGACGTTGTGCTCCATAAACACATGCACAGCATGGGTCAGCTCAGGAGCGTAAGTGCCATTGGCTTGGTCAGTTAGCCCTAACGTTGCATGATTAGTTACGGGGATTAATATTTTTTTCATGAGTCCTCCTGACGTGCTAGTGGTCGGTGATTTTTTAATGATGTAACCACTTTATAAAATTCCTGTTTGGATGATAATAGATTGATTCACGTAAAAACTATTGCTATATAGCAATAATAAAGGCCATGGCCTGTCCAAAGGCCCCTGCTGATAGGCAGTAATGAAAGGTAATGCCGAAGGATAGCAGTGAAAGAAAATGCTGAAAGATAGCAGTGAAAGATAATAGTGAAAGCTGTGATTCAGCGATTAGCGATTAAATGACGATTAAGGAACCTAATGGATAGCTTTGAAGGAATCGTAGAGTTTGTTGCCGTTGCTGAGAGTCACGGGTTTTCTTCAGCCGCTAAACAATTAGGCTGCAGCACCAGTCATGTCAGTCGACAAGTCGCTAAACTAGAGGAGCGCCTTGGTTGCATATTGCTTGCCCGTACAACGCGACTAGTGAGTTTGACAGAAAATGGCTCCAGCTATTATCAACAGTGCAAAGAATTACTGATTGGTTTGCAGCAAGCGAATGAGCAAATCGATAAAAAACAATTACAGCTCAATGGCACGTTAAGAGTGAGCGCAGCTGGCGGGTTTGCCGAGCATTTTGTTGCACCCGTGCTGATGCAGTTTGCAGAACTACACCCTGAGCTGACCGTTGATATTGATTTTAATAGTCGCATGGTGAATTTTGTTGAAGACGGTATTGATTTCACTATTCGCTATGGCGAATTAACCGACTCAAATCTTGTGGCGCGTAAGTTGGCAAACCGTCCATTAATGGCCGTAGCTAGTCCTCAATATATCGTCAAACATGGCGCTCCTACACACCCTAACCAGTTAAAAACTCATAGTTGTATCGTTTCAAACAATGACCATTGGGTTTTTAATGTCGAGAATACGGAGAAAAGCATCAAAGTTAGTGGTCGTTGGCGATGTAATAATACCAATGTAGTGATTTCGGCTTGTGAACAAGGCTTAGGTATCGCTTACATGCCGAAAAGCACTTTCACCGATGCGGTCGCTAAAGGCCTGCTCGTGCCAGTGTTAGAACCTTTTTGGAGCCAAGGATCAAGCAGTTGGATTGTTTATCAAAACCGCCAATTCTTGCCGCTTCGTGCGCGCTTAGCTATTGAATATTTAATGGCACATTTTGCTGATTGGGGAGAAAGCTAATCACAGGAACTAGTGTCGGTTATTGCTGATATCACCATCCGGACATTGATCCTTGTGTCAGTGTCATATCGTTTATCACTTCAAGTGCACGTAAAATAGCAGAATGGTCCCAGTGACTGCCGTTGTGAGCAGCACACACGTTATAGAGTTGTTGTGTTGATGCCGTATTGGGAAGGCTTACTTGTAGAGACCTTGCGGTATCTAGTGCTGTATCTAAATCTTTTTGTTGAAGTGCGACACGAAAGCCCGGCTCAAAATTCTGTGTCAACATCCGTTCGCCGTGCAAGTCGAGAATACGCGAAGCAGCAAAGCCGCCCATTAATGCTTGCTGTACTTTGGCTGGGTCCGCACCTGCTTTGGCTGAGAATAGTAATGCCTCAGCCACTGCTTCAATCGTGAGTGCAACAACGATTTGGTTGGCTAGCTTAGCCACTTGACCGTCTCCGCTTGCGCCGACATGAGTGATGGTTTTCCCCATTGCAGACAATACGGGTAGCGCACGATCAAAAGCTGCTAACTCTCCTCCTACCATAATAGACAAGCTAGCATTGATAGCACCCAGCTCTCCTCCAGACACGGGGGCATCTAAATAGTCAGCCCCCGTCGTCGCCACTTTCGCAGAAAATTTACGGGTTTCAATGGGGCTAATTGAACTCATATCCACCACAAGCTTACCTGGACTTAACCCCGCTGCCAGACCCTCTTTGTCAAATAGTACTTCCTCAACTTGCGGACTATTTGGAACCATTAAAATAATCAAATCTGCGGTTTCTGCTACTGCTTTAACTGAGGGTAAGTCAGTTCCTAAAGGGCCTATTAACTCTGAAGGCGATGGACGTCGGTGACTTGAAAAATAGACGCAATAGCCTGCTTTTTGAAGGTTTGCAGCCATGGGTTTACCCATTACGCCGGTACCAATAAAACCAATTTTCATCATTGTTATTCCAGTCAATAAAAGTCAGGATCGTATTTAAAAATTGTCCCTATTGCATGTATCCATTATATGCAGCTATGGCATGTCCCTATGGCGTATCCGGCAAGGTGAGTCGCAGGCGTTATAAAGCGTTTTTTTCGATTTTTGACAACCTCGCAAAGTCTATCTCAACGCTCCCTAGACCATTAAATCTAGCGTGAACGCGGGCGTCTGGCTCAACGAACTGCATTCCGGTCCATGAGCCTGTAATAATGCGGTCGCCCTGACGAAGGCCACCTTGGCGTTCTGCTAAGTGGTTGGCTAACCAGGGTAAGCTGCCAATGGGGTCATTAAGTACATGCTTTCCTTCTACGACTTTTTCGTCATTGATAAATAGTTGAGCTTGTAGGCTCGCGAAATCGAGAGGCTGCCAATGATCGACAGAAATCTTGTCGCCAATGATGAGTGCCCCATTCATTTGGTTGTCAGCAAGTTTTAGTAAGGGGTCTCTCCTGCGCCAACCTTCGAGACGTGAGTCGACTAACTCCATGACTACTTCAACCGTACCAATGGCGGCAGCTAGGTCTGACATTGTATACGTGGATTCACGCTTCGGTAGGTCGGTGGCTAAGACAAAACACAATTCAGACTCCATACCACGCTCATGAAACCTTAGCGGGTCTAAAGAACTGTAAATGCCGGACTGATGATTGCTAAGGGTGCCGGTTTTTGAGCTATTCAGATTGCTGTCTGCTTGATGAGATACAGACTGATCTGCTGTGTCCTGATGAAATATATTCTGATTAAAAATAGGAGCGCAATACGGTGTTTGATCTCGTGCTGCTGCACCTACTTTCCATGCGCGTATGGGGTCATCTTGGAAGTGTTTTGCGACCTGATCTTGGATGAAATAAGACGCTTCGCGGCCACTCAATGGAGGATAAGCTACTGTGGCTGGGATTAAATTTCGATCTTCATATGCGGCGATTAAATCATTAATAACGCGCTCAGTAATGGCAGAGAACTCAGGCATTAGCGGATTTCCGTGGCTATGAGGGATGGCCGCAGTCTACAAAGACCGCAGCCACCAACAAACCAATATTTCGGAATAGCTGGATTCTCTATCGGTGATGTCTAGAGTGAGTGCTCTATGGTCAAACGTGTTTGATCAATCACTTCACGGGAGGCTAAATAATTTAAAAAGTTACGGGCAACGACCGGTAAAGATTGCTCTTCACGGACCACCAATCGCAGCGTACGGTAGGCCCACTCTTCTTGTAGGCGAATGATTTTGCAGCCGCTATTTTCTAAACTTTTAATCGAGCCGATGGGCAAGATAGTAATACCTAATCCGGCTTCCACCATTCTCCGCATACCATCGAAACTCATGACAGAAACGCTAAAATTGATCTTCTTACCGAGCTCTTCTGCGCGGTGTTTAAGTAAGCTTTGGATCGAGTTCCCCTGCTGTAGGCCGACATAGCGATAAGCGATGGTGTCTTCATAAGACATTTCATCAAATCGTGCTAATGGGTGAGACAATGGCGCGAGAATAGCTAGTTCGTCATGACGGTACGTCAGCACTTCCAAACTAGGGTCTTCAATAGGGTAAGGGGTGATGCCAATGTCTACTAAACCATCACGTACCTGACGCAAAATGCCATCTGACATTTCTTCATTTAAATCAATACTAACCTCGGGGTTTTGCTCCACATAGGCCGCTATATCAGCAGGTAAGAATTGTGCGATCGATGACGGACACGCGGCGATACTGACGCAGCCTTTTTGGCCTAAGCTGAACTCGCTCATCTCCCCTTCAAAACGTTCAACTAAACGAAGGATGTTTTTGGCATAACTGTACGCAACTTCCCCCGCCGCGGTGAGCTCAACGCCGCGTGGCCGACGGTACAACAAGGGTGTCTTGATAGCGTATTCCAAGTCAGAGATACGCTTACTGACGGCGGAAGGCACTATATTCCTCGCTTCGGCTGCTTTTGCCATATTGCCAATTTCTGCAGCGCTTACGAAAAGCTGGAGAGTAAGAAGGTCAACTTGCATTTTATTATTCTCATAAGTTGATGATTTTATTATTCAGTCTTTCCCGACTGTTAATGATGAAGCGCTCCCTGACTTCATTGTTTTTGTGTAAGCAGACTGCGACGTAGATCGTCGCTAGGCTAGCTATTACCAAGGCTGAGCTTAGCATTCTCTATTCGAGAACGCTCTTGTTCCCATTCACTGATTGGTCAGTGTCGCGCTTTATAGTAAATCTTGTCCTGTAAATTATAAAAAAATAAAAATTAAAAAATAAAAACAAAGAGTCATTCGTTATGAACTTACTCTCATACAGTGTCTTAAAGCAGGACGTCCTCAGGTGGTTATGTGCCAGCACCTTTGACCTCGCTGGTTGCCAATCGTTATCCGCCCGTTTGTCTGTCACCACCTCAACCGTATTCCACAGTATTGCAGAAAATGCTCTGCAAACCAGGTATCACCTAAGCGTGTTTTTTAACGCTAATGCTTTGTTTAAGCAAAGCCCCCTAACCGGCCCTGTATATGGGTGTCCAGCATGGAATGGCGTTAGGGAACGCAGTAGGAAGTAGTGTTCGTAACGTTCACGCACAAGCAACTAATAAAGATAAAAAACTGGAGCTTATGATGAAGATAATGAAGTTTACAACGATAGTCTCAACAGCGCTGATGTTGAGCCTAAGTCAGGGTGTGTTTGCCGACACCGTGACGATAAAGTTTGGCCATGTAGGTGGCCCCGGTTCATTGTTTGAAAAATCAGCTAATGAGTTTGCTCGTATTGCCAACGAAAAACTTAAAGGAAAAGCTGAAGTTGTGCCGTATGGCTCTAGCCAGCTCGGTAATGACAAACAAATGTTGAACAAACTAAAGTTGGGCACTCTAGATCTAGCCCTACCTTCTTCGGTAATGAGTAGTGTCGCGCCTGAATTCTCCTTGTTCGAAATGCCTTACCTAATTGATGACCGTGCGCACATGAAAAAAGTGCAAGGGTCGAACATCCGTGAAAAACTTTATGCTGCAGCTGAAGGGAAAAAGTTGAAGATTTTAGGTATTTGGGAAAATGGTTTTCGTCAGATTACCAACAATACCCGCCCTATTAATACTCCTGAAGACTTACACGGACTTAAGTTAAGAACCCCTAGTGGTGTATGGCGTGTGGCGATGTTTAAGAGCTACGGTGCCAACCCTGCCCCAATGGCGTTATCTGAAGTGTTCGTCGCATTACAAACTGGTGCAATGGATGGCCAAGAAAATCCGTTAGTACAAATCTACTCTCAACGCTTCCAAGAAGTGCAAAAGTACTTGTCTTTATCCAACCACGTATACACCCCTGCTTACATTACTGCGGGCGCAAGTTGGAAGCGTCTTTCTAAAGACATTCAAGACGTACTGCTCGAAACAGCAAAAGAGGTTGAAGCTTACGCGCTGGACCAAGGTCAGCAATTGGATGATGGCCTCGTTCAGAAAATGATTGATGCGGGCATGGAAGTGAATAAGGCCGATACACGGGCCTTTATCGCAGGCTCCACCGATATCTACAGTAAGTTTGGTGCCGAAGTGTCTGGCGGTAAAGAAATGCTAGCCACGGTTGAACAGCTGAAAGCGAATTAGTCAGGGTATTCAGGCTGGGCCTTTGGCTCAGCCTTCCTCTCATTAACTCGGTTATCGTTGATAAAGGGCTAACCATGACAACCTTGAGCATTATTAAACATCGCTACCAGCAGTTTCTAGAAGTGGTGGTTGTTATCAACCTAATTTTTCTAGCGATGGTAGTCATTGTTGGATTTACTTCCCGCGTTTTCGGTTCGCCATTTAGTTGGTATGACGAAGTCGCCAGTATCAGTCTCGCTTGGCTTACCTACTATGGTGCAGCTTTAGCGGCCTCAAAAGGAGCGCATATTGCTTGTCCCAGTATCGTTAATATGTTCCCTCCCAAAATTCGCTTACCTATCGTATTGATAGCTGAAGTGATCACTATCAGTTTCTTTGTGGTTCTGGGTTACACAGGCTGGCAAGTTGTCAGCATTTTAGAAGGCTCAACGCTGATTAGTATCCCTGAGGTTTCTATGCAGTTAACGCAGTCTGTTATTCCTATCGCTTCAGCGCTGTTTATTATCGCTGAGCTCTTAGCGCTACCTGAAATTATCGAAAGTGCCAGAAACAAAGGCTTTATCGATCATGAATTGAAGGATGCCAACATCAACCCAGAAGATGCAAAAGCGGCGGTGGAAACAAAACCTCATGCTTTGGCGCGTAGTTAAGGGACGATTGCTATGACTATTTTGTTTATATTCATTGGTCTGATTGCGCTAATTATTATTAATGTACCTATTGGTGTTGCCCTGGCTATCGTTGGCTCGGTGGCAACGGTTTACACCTACGGAGCAGATTCATTACCTAATATCGCCATGATCATGTTTGATGGCGCAACCAAGTTCCCACTCATCGCCATACCCTTGTTTATATTGGCGGGCGCAGTCATGAATGCCTCTAGTATCTCGCGCCGTTTGATCGACCTAGCCATGGCGATGGTGGGTTTTATCAAAGGAGGTTTGTCGATGGTGACTATCGGCGCCTCAGTGTTCTTTGCAGAAATTTCAGGTTCGGCCGTTGCCGGCGTATCCGCAATCGGCAGCATCCTGATTCCTGCTATGCGCGATAAGGGATATTCCAAAGAGTTTGCGGCGTCAATCTCCTCTTCGGCAGCCAGTTTAGCCATTATTCTTCCCCCTTCAATTCCGATGATTTTGTATGCGGTAATGTCGGGTGAGTCTGTGGTGAAAATGTTTGTTGCGGGTATTTTTCCTGGCATTTTGGGCGCTTTAGGACTGGCAGGCATGTGCTACTTTTTAGCCCGTAAGAATAACTTCCCTTCTGAGGGTAAGTTTCAGGTGATGAAGTTATGGGATGCCTTTAAACAATCGATTTGGGCATTGCTGATTCCAATCATCATTCTTGGCGGGATTTTCGGAGGAATTGTTACTGCAACAGAAGGTGCCGCACTGGCGGTTATCGTGGCGATATTTATTAGTGCAGTGGTCTATCGAGAGTTCAGCTTTAAGATTTTTTATAAGTCCTGTTTAGATGCCGGCGTACAAACCGCAGTGGTCATGATACTGGTGGCTGCCTCGGCTGTTGTTGGTCTCTACCTTACCGAAACCCAAGTACCACAACAGTTAGCGGCACAAATTGCAGCAGCCACTGACAATAAATACATCGTGCTGGCATTGCTCAATATCATCTTCTTAATACTGGGTATTTTCTTGCACTCTGCAGCGGCAATTATTTTAGTGGTACCTATCGTACTGCCGTTGGTAACTGCTGTTGGTATTGATCCATTGCATTTTGGTTTGATCGTTACATTGAACTTGGCAATCGGTCAGCAAACACCACCGGTTGCGAGTGTTTTGATTGCTTCTTGCTCCATTGCTAAAGCCGATATATGGGCAACCTCCAAAGTGAATTTATGGTTCCTTGGTGTGTTGTTCACCATTCTCATTCTGAACACTTATGTCCCCGCCTTCTCGCTGGCGCTGGTTAACTTTGTGTACGGCTAAAACGGAGTATCGATATGACAACTCAATCACAAGGCAGCGTAGATTTGCGCGTCAACAATGGCGTTGCTTGGGTCACCTTTAATCGCCCAGAAAGCCGCAATGCGATGACATGGACGATGTACAACCGGCTGCACGAACTTTCCCTGGAATTGAATGACGATGACGACGTTCGGGTAGTGGTGTTTCAAGGGTGTGGTGGTGACGCTTTTGTGGCTGGCACTGATATTAAACAGTTTGCCGCATTTGAAACGGATACCGACAGTATTGAGTACGAGCGTCGAATCGACACGATTATCAGCGCGATTGAAGACTTAAGCAAACCCACCATCGCATTGATCGAAGGGTTTTGTGTGGGGGGCGGTGCGGTGATCGCACTAGCCTGCGATTTTCGCTACTGCACACCGTCGTTGAAATTCGGCATTCCTATCGCAAACACGCTAGGTAACTGTCTTTCCATTTCGAATGTAACCCGTTTAATCGACATCATCGGCCCGAGCCGGACCAAGGCGCTATTGATGACAGCACGGATGACAATGGCTGATGAAGCGCTTCGCATTGGCTTAGTGAACGAGCTTTATTCAGCGGATGAAATCAGTGAGCAAGTGGAGCAACAAGCGCAAAAGTTTGCCGAGCGAGCCCCACTGACTGTTAAGGCAGCGAAGGAAGTGGTGAATCGGATTCTTGAAGAAAGAAGGCCACCAGCGGATGCTAGCGACGATTGGATTAAGACCTGCTATGGCAGTGATGATTTTAAAGCTGCGGTGAATAAATTCATTAACAAAACACCCTTTCAATGGACGGGAAAATAACCCTTCATTGCTTGCGGAATAATAATAATTAAAGGCCAAATTAATGATGCTTCCCTTAGATAAACTCAAGGTCCTTGATATCTCTCAAATTATGGCGGGCCCTTATTGCACCATGGTTTTGGGCGACATGGGCGCTGATGTGACTAAAGTTGAGAAAGCAAATGGTGGTGATGATAGCCGCCAAATGGGTCCTTATGTGAATTCAGAATCCACCTGCTTTTCGCAAATCAATCGTAATAAGAAAAGTATTTCACTTAACCTAAAAGACCCACGGGCGGTGGAGATTTTTCACCGCTTAGCCGCTGACGCAGACGTTATCGTGGAAAACTACCGTCCTGGCGTTACTCAGTCCTTAGGGATTGATTATGAAACGATTAAGGCGATCAACCCCGGCATTATTTACTGCTCAATATCTGGCTATGGCCAAACTGGGCCCTATCGTGAAAAAGGCGGGTTTGATTTGGTGGCGCAAGGCATGACGGGGCTGATGTCGATGACGGGCGAGTCTGGTAAACGACCGTTGAAAACGGGCATTGCTGTTTATGATATCGGCGCTGGCATTACCGCTGTTTACTCTATTTTAGCTGCTTACATTCACAAGCTTAACAGTGGTGAAGGACAGCACCTTGATATTGCTATATCAGAAATCGGCTTGCCATGGTTTACCTGGGAGTCTGCAGCCTACTTCACCGAAGGTCGTGTTCCTGAAGCAACTGGCTGGCGTCACCGTGTCTCTGCGCCCTATCAAGCCGTTAGAGTCCGTGATGGTTTTATGATGCTTGGCTGTGCGAACCAACGAACTTGGGAGCGTTTTTGTCAGGATGTTATTCAGCGACCTGAATTACTCGAAGATCCACGCTTCATTACTAATACCGATCGACACGACAACGTAGACGAGCTGGAAGACTTACTGGAAAGCCTCTTAAGCAGTAACGATAAAGCGCATTGGCTCGAACTGTGCGATCAAGCGGGTGTTCCTGCTGGCCCCATCAATAATTTTGATGAAGCGATGAACGAGCCGCATTACCAAGCAAGGGGCATGGTGCAGGAAGTTGACCACCCGGTGATCGGGAAAATGAAAACCATTGGTTTTCCCTGCAAGTTCTCCCTGACGCCCTCGACGATTAGGCACCCTTCACCACTATTCGGTCAACACACTGATCAAGTGCTGACAACGTTGGGAATGACCACGTCTGAACTTGCCACGTTACGGCAGGAAGGCTGTATCAAATGACACATCAACCACAGATCGCGAAACGTTAAAAACTCTCGAACATTAACAAATTTTAATTATTAATCGCCTGGAGGCGTCTCATGCTTAACCTGGATTTTCACCAAACAGGTCGTCACTTTTTGCAAATTCCTGGCCCTTCTCCCGTTCCTGAACGGGTTTTACAAGTGATTGGCCGACAGACTATTGATCACCGCGGACCGGAGTTCGGTGTCCTCGGGTTACAGTTGCTGAGTAAGTTGCAACAGGTGTTCAAGACTGAACACCCTGTGATTGTTTATCCTGCATCGGGTACTGGTGCGTGGGAGGCTGCACTGTGCAATACGCTATCCAGCGGTGATCATATTCTTATGTATGAAACAGGCCACTTCGCTACCCTGTGGTCAAAAATGGCGATCAGTTTAGGCTTGAAGCCGGAATTTATTGGATTGCCGGATGCGGAAGGTTGGCGCTTAGGTGTACAGGCTGACATGATCGAGCAGCGATTAAAGGAAGATACCGAACACAAGATCAAAGCAGTTTGCGTTGTTCATAATGAAACCTCTACTGGCGTCACTAGTAATATTGTTAATGTGCGTAAAGCCATTGATGCGGCGGGTCACCCTGCTCTGCTCATGGTTGATACTATTTCTGGGTTGGCAAGCGCCGAATATAAGCATGATGAATGGGGCGTAGATGTCACTATCTCAGGCTCTCAAAAAGGGTTAATGCTGCCTCCTGGTATTAGTTTTAATGCGATTTCGCCACGGGCTATTGCGGCGAGTAAAAACGCTGACCTACCTAAAAGTTTTTGGGCATGGGATGAAATTCTAGAAACCAATAAAACCGGCTATTGGCCTTACACACCGAGCACTAACTTACTTTATGGTCTTGATGAAGCACTGGATATGTTGCTTGAAGAAGGGCTGGATCATGTTTTTGCGCGTCATCAACGTTGGGCTGCTGGTGTACGTGCGGCTGCGGAGGCATGGGGGTTAGAAGTTCAGTGCACTGACCCTGATGTCTATTCTCCAGTGCTCACCGGTATTGTCATGCCAGAGAATATTGATGCTGATGCCGTGCGCGCAATTATTTATGAAAACTTCGACCTTTCTCTAGGGACTGGCCTTGGCAAGTTGAAAGGCCGGATATTCCGTATCGGTCACTTAGGGGACTGCAATGACTTGACGCTTATAGCCACGATTGGTGGTTGTGAGGCTGGGTTAAAACTGGCTGGTGTGCCACTTAAAGACAGTGGTGTTAAAGCCATTGTTGACTACTTTGGCGGTCATCCTTTTGACAGCCTTCGTCGCCCATAACCACGTCATTTATTGCTCCTATTGATCAGAGAGGCTTCATCATGAATATGCCGGTGAAACGTAATAAATCTTCCGCTGTTGCTAGCGCGCTTGCTCGTTATCAGCGAGATATTCGTGGAGATGTGCTCTTTGATAAGGCCTCTCGTGGTCGGTATTCGACAGATGCATCTATTTATCAAATCATGCCTTTGGGCGTCATTGTGCCTAAGGATTTGGATGATTTACGTGCAGCCGTTGATATCGCTCGATGGGAGAACCTACCGCTGCTACCTCGCGGCGGTGGTACTAGCCAGTGTGGCCAAACTATTGGTGAAGCTATCGTTATTGATACCAGTCGATGCTGCAACAACGTGATTGAATTTGATCCCATTGCCAAGACCGTTGTTGTCGAACCAGGGATGGTTCTTGACCACTTGAATAAGTGGTTAAAGCCTCATGGATTATGGTTTCCTGTGGATGTGTCTACAGCAGCACAATGCACTATAGGTGGCATGGCAGGAAACAATTCGTGCGGTTCTCGTTCTATTCGTTATGGCAATATGGTGCATAACGTATTAGCCATAGACGCTATTCTCGCTGACGGTAGTGAGCAACATTTTGGTCCCAAAGCCGAGCTGTCTACTAGCTCACGCATGGGTGAGATCGTTGCGCAACTGCAAACACTTGCCGCTCAAGAACAACAAAACATCAATGAGCATTATCCGAAAGTATTACGTCGTGTCGGTGGTTATAACCTCGACATCTTCAATTGCCAAAACCCTATGCCCTACACCACTGATGGGTCCCCTAACCTTGCCCACTTATTAGTAGGTTCTGAAGGTACTTTAGGCATTAGCACCCAGCTACGTTTGCAGCTGCAGCCATTGCCAGAACAGAAAGTCCTTGGTGTAGTTAATTTCCCGACCTTTTTTCAAGCGATGGATTTCACGCAACACATCGTTAAGCTCAACCCAACAGCGGTTGAAGTTGTTGATCGCACGATGATTGATCTGTCTATGGATAATCCGAGTTTTCGTCCAGTCATTGAAAAAGCGTTAGTGGGGAAACCTGAAGCCTTATTGCTCGTGGAGTTCGCGGGTGAAGAGCAAGAAACACTTTTACGGCAATTAGATGACTTGGATGAATTAATGTCTGATCTAGGTTTGGCCAATGCCGTTGTAAAAATGCCAGGCAGTGCAGAGCAACAAGCACTATGGAATGTGCGGAAGTCTGGGTTGAATATCATGATGAGCATGAAAGGTGATGGAAAGCCGGTATCGTTCATCGAAGACTGTGCAGTGCCGCTTGAAAATCTTGCTGAATATACCAGCCAGCTCAGTGATGTTTTTCTAAAACATGGTACTAAAGGCACTTGGTACGCACACGCGAGTGTGGGGACACTTCACGTACGGCCTATTTTGGATATGCGTCGAGACGGTGCCGGTAAAATGCGAGCAATTGCTGAAGAGGCGGCTGCTTTGGTTAGAAAATACAAAGGCGCATACTCGGGTGAGCACGGTGACGGTATCTGCCGCGGTGAATGGGTAGCATGGCAGTTTGGACCGCAGCTCAATGAAGCGTTCAAACAGATCAAGCAACTCTTTGATCCTGAGAATTTACTGAATCCAGGCAAAATTGTGAATACGCCGAAAATGGATGAAGAAAATCTTTTCCGCTTCCCCCCTAAAAAATATCAACCGATACCTTTCGAGCCGGTGATGGATTGGTCTGCTTGGGATGTTAAACGTGATCCAATTACTGGACATCAAAGCGCACCTTATAGCGGCCACGACCCTGCGCATGGTTTGGCCAAAGCGGTGGAAATGTGTAATAACAACGGTCATTGCCGGAAGTTCGATGCCAACACAATGTGTCCAAGTTATCGTGTCACCCGTGATGAAAAACATGTCACTCGTGGGCGTGCTAACACACTTCGGTTAGCATTATCTGGGCAGATTGGAGAAGCTGGGCTGGCGAGTGATGAAGTGAAAGAAGCCCTCGACTTGTGTGTGTCGTGCAAAGGTTGCAAGCGTGAATGCCCCACCGGCGTTGACATGGCAAAAATCAAAATTGAAGCTCGTGCTGCGCGCCTCACGCAACACAAACTGGCCTTGAGAGATCGCCTCGTTGGTAGCCTCCCCCGCTACGCCCCTTACGTGCGTCCCTTTGCGCGGCTATTGTCAGGACTTGACCGCATCTCGTTTTTGTCTGACCCCGTGAAACAGATGCTAGGCTTGGCTACGGAGCGTCAATGGCCAGCAATTAATAGCAATTTTTTGCGTGAGCAAATAACACCAGCATCGTCGTCAAACGGTAAGGAAGTGTTGCTCTTTATCGATACGTTTAATAATTACATGGAGTCTGCTAACGCCGCGGCCGCTTATCGTGTGCTCAGTAACGCGGGTTATACCGTCCATTTTAATCAAGGTGATGAGTCACGCCCGTTATGCTGCGGGCGGACCTATCTGTCTTCTGGCCAGGTCGATCGTGCCAAGGCCGAGGCGTTACGATCGCTAAACCATTTAATGCCCTATGTGGATCGAGGCGTGCCCGTTGTCGGCTTAGAACCGTCCTGCTTACTTACCATGCGTGATGAGTTTTTACATTACGGATTTGGAGATAAAGCTAAAAAACTCAGCGAGAACAGTTTTCTTTTTGAAGAGTTTTTAGTGCGAGAAAAAGCAGCCGGTCATTTGGATCTTGCGCTTCAACCGATCAGCGCTAAACGAGCATTATTGCACGGCCATTGCCACCAAAAAGCCTTTGATGTGATGAAACCTGTGGAACAAGTACTCGCTTGGATTCCTGGCTTAACAGTAGAGACGATCAGTTCTTCGTGTTGCGGTATGGCAGGTAGTTTCGGGTACGAGAAAGAACATTACGAAACCTCGATTAAAATGGCGGAGCTCAGCTTGCTCCCTGCTGTGAGAGAAGCGGCTGACAGCGACCTCATCATCGCTGACGGCACAAGCTGTCGTCATCAAATCCAAGATGGCACCAAGCATGAAGCGCTACATGTGGCTAGAGTGTTAGATCAGGCGCTGGTAAATGTGTCTTAAGTAAGAGTGGTTTTTACAATAAGTTATGTAAATTTTTCATTCATGGAGGGACATTTAATACTTGGGAATGATTGCGTTTTCGCTGAAACCCCTATGATTTCTGACATTGCATAAATTGGCACAGTTTGAGCATTAGGTTGGGTGAAGCTTAAAGAAGGCTGATGGATTTTCACAACATAGACGTTGTGACACAGCCAGAATTAACCAAAAAGGAAACGCATTATGAAAACTTCACTACTGACACATACAACTAAAGGTCAATCTGCGAAATCTCTTAAGCGTTCAAAAATTGCTGCGCTTGTTTCAGCGGCCATGATTCCTGTCGCATTTGCGGCGACCCCTCTACATGCTGATGACATGTACAGCGCCGAAGAACGAGGAGACGCTATGGAGCGTCACTCGGTCATGCATGATAAAGGCGAAGGCGAATCTGATCGTGCGTACACTGAAATCAAGCGTTCATCAAAAGAATATTGGTCTGAGTTCAAACAGGACAGCGAACAGACGTGGGACAACTCAAAAGCCGCATTTCGTGACGGTTGGGTTGAAGGTAAGTTAGAAACGGCCCTGATTCTTAACGAACACCTAAACCCATTTAAGATCGACATTGAGGTCGACAACAACACAGCAACGCTTAAGGGTAAAGTTGGGTCTGAAATGGACAAAGAGCTTGCCGAAAATGTTGCTTTGGGAATTGAAGGTATCGATGACGTGGATAATGAATTGGCTGTCGTGAAAGACTTCCAAGAGGGAGAGCCTAAACAGGCATCCTATAAAAGTGATGCCGACCGCGGTTTCACCCAATATATCGACGACATCACCACAACATCAGCGATCAAAACGGAATTGCTCGCCTCGGATAATGTTAGCGGTATGGACATCAACGTTGATACCCGCAACAACACGGTTACCTTGTCAGGCACCGTCGAGTCAGAAGAGCAGCGTGAGTTGGCCGAACGTATCGCCTCGAATCATGAAGATGTAAATGAGGTTGTCAATAACTTACGTATCGGCAGTGAAGATTTATCTTAATCTCACCTGCGTCTAATCAGTGGATACACGATAACTTATACAGTTTTTCGTAATATTAAGTGGTTAGATTAAGCGCAAAACCTCGGTGTAAAAACCGAGGTTTTTTTATGTCTGTTGGTGGACCTAAAGCCTATTGATTCGATGGCCTTCCACCACCGTCAGTGAACAGGACCGACAAGGGTGCTCAACACGGTAGTTATGGCGAAAATGCTTACTCCGATGCATTTTTCAATGACAATGGATTGTTTTAAATGGTGCGAATGTTGAGACTTAAGCACCTGCGGCACCATGATGAGTTTATGTACTGCTGCTAAAATCAAAATACAGACTACCATGCCTACTTTTGCGATCAGCAGTAACCCGTAGCTGTCAGTAAACAAACCATTCCAGCCAGTTAACATATAGCTCATGTACACCCCTCCAGTGAATAACACCAGTACAGCACCGACGGCTAGTTGACCAAAACGATCTAAAACAGCGTAAGCGTCCTTAAACGAAAGCCGGTGGCAGATTAACCATAAAGGATATAAAGACCCCATCCACCAAGCAGTAAATAACACGTGAGAGGCTAATGTTATTTTAAACACTAATGGTTGAGTATTTGCGTGGCCCGCTTCAGTGAATGAAAAAGCAATTAACAGCATGCCAGAAACCGCAAGTAGTGCTGTGAGAGTGTTAACCTTTTCTTTGCTGTCAGCGGTTGTTTTTATTAATTGAATCCGTTGCACGACGGGCAATAAAATCAACACTAAGCCAGCGATGCGTAACCACAGTGCATCGCCCACTGGCGACTGCCAAATGATTGCTATTATGTCAGGGTCGAACATCCCAGAAATGCCTTCTTCAAGGACCATTCCTACTCGAGCAAAAAAGTGTGAAGTTGCGGCAATAATACTGAGAAACGCAGCGATTGCCGTGTACTTTAAAAGCGCTCGTTGGATGTTGGTATATTTAAAAATTAGAGGAAGGCTACAGGCTCCACCCACAGCAGCAGCGGCGCTGATGTATAACCCCCAGCGAGTAATTAACACCCAAAGTTCCCAAGTAGATAGCTGCGCTATCATGACTATTAACTCACTCACTGTCACCCTCCTCTTTATTATTATCTATGCAGTTTTAGGCGCTAATTAATGCTGCATAAAACCAAACGATCCTTTCATCATATGGCCGTCGTTCCCCATCGCTTTCCAGTGAACCGTATAGTTGTCAGGTTTCAATGCCGGTAACGACACTTCGAACTCCGTGTTGGGTTCTTTTGCCCGTTGGAAATTGATGGATACAGGCTTGCCCGTTGAATCAACCAGCTTTAGATTGACTAGTTTCATTGGCATCGGGAAATTAACTTCAACTTTTTCAGTTGGAGTCATCATCATTGCGCCATCTTCGGGATAGGTTGACTCCATCATGCCGTGCGCAAATAAAGTTGATGAAGCAGTTAAGGTTGTAATCGCGAGTATCGTTTTTAACTTTTTCATGTGTTTCTCCATTCTCTTGAAGTTGCTAAATAACATTGATTTTTTGGTTAAGGTTAAGTTGTGAAGGCATTCATTACCCAAGCAATTAGAATGACTTGAGGCACAGTGATGAGGGGTAGAAATAAGGCGATCTTCCAAGATTTCGTTGTTTCTTTGAGTACCATAATCTCGGTGTAGTCGGTGGATACGCCGGTCATCAAAAAGGCGAAGCTATTACCCGGTGCTTTTGCTCGAGTTAGTAAGTCAGCAGCAATAGGCGTTGAACCTTCGGAGCACACTTCGATTATCGTCGCAACCAGAACGGTGAGACCTAAGCCTGCTAAGGTCGGTCCAAAGTAAGTGCCAAAATGCTCAGGAGATACAAATGCACGAATCAAGCCTGCTAGAAGTACCCCGAAAAGAATCCAACGGACTACCATGCGAGATTCCTTTATGCCGCTAAGTACCATTTCTTTAAAGAAAGTTGCCGAGAAGTTAACCGCAGAAAATTGCTTCTTCGCTTCTGGCCAGAACTGAAAATCAGCAGGTAGCTTGGTATCGTTTTTATTACCGGGTAAGGTCCCGTTTTTTACCAAAGCGTCAAATACAACGCCGACAACAATAGCGATAACCATCGACAGCAGAATAAATGCGAGCGTCCACGAAAAGCCGACTAAGGTAATGAGGACTAGCGTTAAGGAAAAAGAATTCCACGGGCTAGCAACCAGAAAGGCCATTACTTGGCCAATACTCGCGCCACGTTCGTAGAGTTTGGCTCCGACCATTAAAATACCGTGGCTGCACAAATCTAATAACACCCCGGCGGCGGTGGCTCGTAATATTCCCGTGAAGCCATTGTTCGTGCCTAAAATCGACATGACAAACTCGCGAGGAATTTTCGACAGTAGTGCAACCATGAGAATACCGAGGACTATCCCTATCCATATAGTGTTCATTAACTCATAGACGGACGTAGAAAGGGTTTGATACCAATCGGCAAACGTGGCCGTCTGTTCGAAAAAGCCAATTTGGAGATAAAGAACTGACACAATTATGCCGCTCACCCACAACAGATAATCTGGCTTTGAGTGCGAAGTGTCGCAGCAGCTAGGGCTGTGCTTTTTGTGTCCCTGTTCCTGTTCATTCCCGTGTTGGTTTTTAGACTTGTCTTCGTTGTTTGAGTGACAACTATGTTCTGACATCTTTGCCTCCTTTTGATGATGTTCATCTACCATGAAGTGCTCCCTGAACGGTCAATGCGGCTATCGCATTGACCGTACCCCGTTAGCACCAGCGTCTACGGGTTTCCTTTGGTTATATCAACGTGATTCGTTGATGATTTAGTTAGAGGGTCTATCCGCTCCGTCCAGAGTCTGGTTTGTGTCCGTTATGGTTTTTTCCCTTCGCAAACTCGTTCGTTTCCAAAGGAAATAGACCACAGGTAAAACCAGTAACGTGAGGATAACGGCACTGACCATGCCGCCAACCATTGGGGCAGCAATTCGACTCATTACCTCAGAACCTGTACCTGTGCCGTAAAGGATGGGTAATAGGCCGAGAATAATTGCTGCGGCGGTCATCATTACTGGCCTAACGCGTAATCCTGCGCCGTGTAACACAGCCTCCCGTAATGTTGCCTCTTGCAATTCAATGCCTCGGGATTCGTTTTCTTGTTGCGTTTGTTGCCAAGACTGGTTGAGGTAGACCAGCATGATGACGCCAATTTCTACGGCGACCCCCGCGAGTGCTATAAACCCTACCCCGACGGCTACTGAGAAGTTGAAGCCTTGTAGGTACATCAACCAAATACTGCCGACTAAGGCTAGCGGCAAAGTCCCCATGATGATCGCCACCTCAATAAAGTTTCTGAAGTTTAGAAATAGCAAAACGATAATAATGGCGAGTGTTAAAGGAACAACGTAGGTTAGTTTTTCCTTGGCTCGCAACATGTATTCATACTGACCTGACCAGTTGAGTGAGTACCCGGCTGGTAGGTCAACTTTCTCTGCTACGATCTTTTGAGCATTAGTGACGTAGCTGCCGATATCTACATCAGCAATGTCTACAAAGGTCCAACCATTCAGTCGTGCGTTCTCGCTTTTTAGCATTGGCGGCCCTTCTTCGATGTAGATATTAGCCACATCGCCCAGAGCGATACGTAAGCCGCTCGGTGTCACTATAGGCAGTAAAGCTAACTGCTCAGGAGAGTCCCGATACTCTTGCGGGTAACGTACATTAATCGGATATCGCTCAAGGCCTTCAATGGTGCTAGCAACGTTCATTCCGCCAACAGCAGAGGCGATAATTGCTTGGATATCGGCGATATTGAGGCCGTATCGTGCTGCTTTCTCGCGGTTGATGTCTGTTTTGATATAGCGGCCACCGGCGACACGTTCAGAGTAAACAGAAGCTGTGCCAGTGACATCGTTAAGCACTTTTTCAAGCTGCAAGCCAATGTCTTGAATCACGTTGAGATCTGGCCCTGCGACCTTTATCCCTACAGGTGTTTTGATGCCCGTAGCTAACATGTCAATACGGGTTTTGATCGGCATGACCCACGCATTCGTTAACCCGGGGAATTTTACTAAAGCATCAAACTCTTGTTTGAGTTTGTCGGTAGTCATACCCGTTCGCCATTCACTTTGCGGCTTTAGTTGGATGAATGTTTCGATCATGGTTAAAGGCGCGGGGTCAGTGGCTGTTTCAGCCCTCCCTACTTTGCCAAAGACTGTTTCGACTTCTGGAACCGTACGTATGAGCTTATCGGTTTGTTGTAAAATTTGCCGTGCTTCGCCAATGGATACCCCAGGGTATGTCGTCGGCATATACATTAGGTCGCCTTCGTCTAGATCAGGAATAAACTCACTGCCGAGCTTATTCAGCGGCCATAAGCCAATTACTAAGATTATTAGTGCGCCAATTAATGTCGTTTTCGGGAAACGCAATACCGTACGTAATGCAGGTAAATACACTGCGGTAAGTAACCTGTTTAATGGGTTCTTATGTTCTGGCAAAACTCTGCCGCGAATAAAATATCCCATGAGCACAGGTACTAAGGTGATAGCTAATGCGGCAGATGCGGCCATTGCGTATGTTTTGGTAAATGCCAATGGTGAGAACATCCGGCCTTCTTGTGCTTCTAGAGTGAATACAGGCACAAAACTGACGGTGATGATTAATAAACTGAAAAAGAGCGCAGGCCCCACTTCGGAGGCCGCATTAGCAACAACTTGCCAACGGTTTTCTTTGGTTAGCTCGGTTCGCTCCATGTGCTTGTGCATGTTTTCTATCATGACTATTGCACCGTCAATCATCGCGCCAATGGCAATTGCGATACCACCAAGAGACATGATGTTGGCGTTAATGCCTTGCCAATGCATGACAATAAAAGCAGTAAGAATACCTACCGGCAGACTGATGATTGCCACTAATGATGAGCGTATATGGAAGAGAAAAACGACACAGACTAGAGCAACGACGACAAACTCTTCTAGCAGTTTGAACCACAGATTCTCAACAGCACGATCAATCAACCCAGAACGGTCGTAGACAGTCACAACCTCAACACCTTCGGGTAGGCTATTTTGTAATGACTCCAGCTTCGCTTTTACGCCTTTAATCACTTGCTGGGCGTTTTCACCGTAGCGCATAACAACGACGCCACCGACAACTTCCCCTTCGCCGTTAAGTTCAGCAACACCGCGACGCATTTGCGGCCCAGTGCCAATCTCAGCGACATCCTGCAGTAGTAAAGGCGTGCCATTTTTATTCACACCTAAAGGTATGACTTTGAGATCATCAATACCTTGAATATAGCCAGACACGCGAACCATGTATTCCGCTTCGGCCATTTCCACTACTGAGGCACCAACTTCTTGGTTTCCTCGTTGAATGGCTGTTTGCACATGACTTAAGGGCATATTTAATGCACGTAGTTTGTCTGGATCAACACGCACTTGATATTGGCGAACCATGCCGCCAATGGCGGCGACTTCAGAAACGCCAGGTACGGTTTGTAACTCGTACTTGAGAAACCAGTCCTGCAACGACCGTAGCTGGCTCAGGTCGTTAGTACCTGTTTTATCAACTAATGCATAGAGGTAAACCCAACCCACTCCTGTGGCATCTGGACCTAATTGAGGACGTGCATTTTCTGGTAAAGAAGGCGCAACTTGGCTTAGGTACTCAAGTACTCGGCTTCTTGCCCAATAGATATCAGTATCTTCATCAAAAATTACGTAGACATAAGAGTCTCCAAAGAATGAATAGCCTCTCACGGTTGCGGCACCTGGCACTGACAACATCGCGGTGGTCAGTGGATAGGTGACCTGATCCTCAACAACTTGTGGTGCTTGCCCCGGATAACTGGTTTTAATAATAACTTGCACATCTGACAGGTCAGGGATGGCATCAACAGGTGTGTTTTTCAGTGAATAAAGACCCAACCCGATAACGATCAAGGTGGCAAGAATCACTAAAAAACGATTACCAATAGACCAGCGAATAATGGCTTCAATCATGGTCTTCCCCCTTAATTCCGATCTTCAGAGACGAAAAAGTCGGTTACTTCATAACCACCTTCCTGGATTTTTGATACTTCAAGGTGCAGTGCCTGGTTGATGGGTAAATCTTCTGCGCGAACCCAAGTTCCCAGCTTAAAATCCATCACCATTTGAGGCCAATTCCATTCTGGAATAGCATCATGCTGTGCATTTAGCTTTTGTGCTGCAGCATCGACACTATTAATCGTGGCTTTCACCCAGACTTTCTGCGGTTTGCTCTTTTTCTCTGGGATTTGTGCATCAATACGGGTGAAATCTGAGGATTTACTTGATTCTGAGTCCAACAGAAATTGAGCTGATGTTACGACTTTTTCGCCTTCAGCTAAGCCGGTCAGAATTTCTACGTAGTCCTTATCTTTTCTGCCAGTAGTGACATTGATTGATTTAAATTTTCCTTCACCTAATGCCAGAACAACGCGGTCTTGTTGACTGCTTTGGATAACGGCTTCAGTGGGTATGATGATCCGCTTTTTATCGTCATCGGTGATGATTCTAAGCTGAGCAAACATGTTAGGTTTCAGTGCATGGTTTGAATTTTCTAAACGTACGCGAAGCCGGAGAGTACGGGTTGTGGCATCTAAACTTGGGTATACATAATCAACCACGCCTTGCCTTGTTTCTCCTGGCATAAAGTTGAGTGCTACTTCAACAGGAAGTCCCGCTTTTACTAAGCTTGCTTGACGTTCGAATACTTCTGCTTCTAGCCATATTTCATCAAGATTAACGATCGTCATCAGGGTTATACCTGGCTGTACATAAAGGCCTTCACGAACATTCAGGTTGTCAATGACGCCTGACACCGGAGCATAGAAAGTAACCGTTTGTGATACTTTTCTTGTCTTTTTTAGTTGGCGAATAAAACGTGAAGAGATTTGCAATGCGCGCAAACGTTCTTCAGCAGCTTGTACCATTCGTTGATCGTTGCGTTTAAGCCCAAAGATTAACTCCTCTTGCGCGTTTACCAATGCCGGAGAATAGAGCGTGTAGAGTTTTTGGCCTTGTGTCACAGGGTCACCAACGCTGTTGATATAACTTTGCTCAACCCAGCCATCTACCCGTGGATGAATATGGACGATACTGTCTTGGTTGTATTGCAAGTAACCGACTGTTTTAACTTCAGGCTTGAGTGACTTGTATTCAGCAATAGCGGTTCGCACGCCTAAGTTGTTGACGATTTCTGGTGATATTTCGATGGTTCCTTGGCCCTCCTCTTTATTACCCTTCTCTTTTGCATATACCGGCACAAGGTCCATTCCCATGGGTGATTTTCCTGGTGCATCCCGGCGATAATTAGCGTCCATAGGTGCTACCCAATATAGCGGCTGAGATTTCTCTTCAGCAGGGTTTTCACTATTCCCTTGGTGATTGTCCATGTTGATCAAGCTCGTGGGAGCAAAGAAAAACAGTGCTGCAGCACCGAGTATTCCGCCGATGACTAATACCAGTAAATTTTTGACGGTACTCATGATGCCCCTCCTTCATTTTGTGCAGCTAATAAGTAATCTAATTCAGCAACTTTCTTGTTTCTTTCGATGCGGATGTTTAGCTCAGCAAGCTTGGCGTTAAGTTCACTAATTCGTGCCTGTACGACTTCTGAAAAGCTACCATCGTCTGCGGTGTAGGCATTAATCGCCGCTTCTGCGCTAACGCTTAAACCGGGTAATAAGCGATCTCGGTATAAGGACAATCGTTCATCAAGCTGTGATATTTCGGCATTAAGTGTTTGGTATCGAGCACTAAGGGCTCGAATTGATAACAAACGCTCGGTCCGTATTGATTCCATTTCATAGGTTTCTGCTTGTACTGTGGCGTCTTGGCGTTTACTGGAAAAAATTGGCACATCAACACTGACTCCTATGCTGAATAAATCGGAGCGGTCATTACCCATGTTGTCATTGCCTCGAAATCCATAACTGGCATTAACCATCCATTCTGGTTTGTATTTTTGTTCAGCTAACTTGATGTCAGTATTGGCGACGACAATCTGTTGGTCAGCTAGTCTGACGCTGGGGTGCAGTGATAACGTTTGATGCAGCTGTTGCGGTGTCATGGGTAGCGGCAAATCAAAATAAGGCAGTGCTTGGTTTAGCTTGAGTGATCGAGGGTTGTTAGGTTGTATCCACTCGTTAAGCTTTTGCTCAGCTCTGACCTTCTGTTGTCGCAATTGCGCTAAGCGATCGTCCAGCTGATCGAGTTCTAACTCGGCACGGACAATATCCTGCTGTCGTGTTCGACCAAAAGTGCTGCTGTAACTGCTTTCGACAATATCGGCTAATTGCTCGAACAAAACGCGATTGTCGTTGATTAACTTGATGCTATAAGACGCTTGCAGCGCTTCAATCCAAAGTTGGGTAACAGTAAGGCGAACTTGAGCACGTCTCTGTTCACGTTGTATAGGCATTAAATGACTTTGCTGGCGAAGTTTTTGGCTTTGCAGATCAAGACTGTCTCCTCTTGGTAGTAATTGAGAAACTCCCACCTGTAGCTGTGTCATGGCTTCCTGGTTGTAATTAAAAGAGTTGGTAGGGAGACTCATTAGTCCAAGGTTGAACTTAGGATCAGGAAGTATTGCTGCGCCATTGCTTAGTGCCAGCGCTGCTGCTTGCCGTTGGCTGCTGGCGGTGATCCAAGGGTCCTGTTCAAGGGCTCTAGCGACCGCTTGCTCAAGAGTGATAGGTTTTGCATTGAGAGAGTCTGCAGATACAGACACACTTGTGCTAATAAGTGTGACAGCTATCGCTGCACGAAATAAAGAAACCATCGTTAAGATGCTCACGTATTACCGCTACTATTAAAGCGGGATATGGGTATTTACGGGAGCACGAAGACTCCCTCACGAATACGGTTTAAACGTGAGGGATTATTGGAGGGGTATAGGGTGGATAACTAGCGATAGAGTGATATTGCGGTTTTGAGTCTAAATAAGGGATTTGCCCTGTGTTATTAACATTCAAGGAAGCTAGGGCAAGCGTACCTACAGGATTGCAGTGTGAAGCAGAACAGTCCATATCGGCATTGTTTTGGTCACAGTGGCCCGCTGACATGTCGGCACAGTGACTATTTAGCATGTTAGCCATTGATGTCGAATCTGAAGAGTCCATGTTGTGAGCCGGCTGAGTACTGGCCCCGACATCTACGTGGGACGACATCATGGATATACCCGCAAAGGTGCTGTATACCAAACTCAACAGCACAAAGACCAGCAGCAATTTTTGCTTGCGCTGGCCGGCGTGGGTATCTGTCAGTTTTGTCAAAAAATGCAAAATCTATTCTCTTGATAGCTATTTAGAAAATACCACTGGGTCGACTTTGGTGCAATTACAATTTTTTTGCGTTTAGTGTTCGTTTTTTCTCTTTTTAATACTGGATAGCACTTGTTAATAATTTGATCACATTTTTAGTGTGGCTATTTCTTTTTTTATTGAGTGCTAACCCTAGCAAAAAGTTCATTAGTTATTTTATTGCTCATTGCGTAACGCTCAATGGATAGACTGTGTAGTAACGGGTTTTTGCACTATGTGTTTATTAGCTGGCTGATTGATGTTTTTTTGATATTTCCTTGAGTTTTGCTTGTTTCGCGGTTGGTTAGGATGAGTTTCCTCCTCTTCGACGTTAGATACAGCATGTTAATTAAGCACTTACCTACGGCCTCCAGTTCCACTGATAACGCGAGTTTACAGCCAACGGCACAAACGTTGTTGCTGTCACTGGCTTGTTGTTTAAAAACACGAAAAATCACATCGCTTGGGATAACGCTAGCGCTATCGTTGTATTTCGTTGTGGTAATCAACATCCCGCTATTGAATACATTGATAACTATTCTTGGTGATTACGAACACCTTAATTGGTGGTTTACGTTAACGCTACCATTGTTCTTCTTGGCCGTTTTTAACGCGTTTTTCACCCTGCTAAGCTTTAAATATCTCTTAAAACCCATGTTCGCATTGATGCTGCTTTCATCATCAGTGGTGAGTTATTTGTATGCAAACTATGGTCTATATGTTGATGCCGAAATGATCGGTAATTTTGTCGATACCAACTACGGCGAGGCGGTTTCTTATTTAAATCTTACTGCCTTTTTGTGGGTTTTTTGCATGGGAATAATACCCAGTGTGATCGTTTTTATGGTTCCTGTCGCCTACTATTCGTTACCACGAGAGCTATGTTACAAACTCGTATCTATTGGTTTTTCTCTTCTTATCGTTGTGTTGATTTTGCTGTTCTTTTATAAAGATTATGCTTCCTTAGGGCGCAACAACAGTTACTTGAAAAAAATCATAGTCCCAACGTATTACGTGAGTAGTTTAATCAAATACATTAATTTGAATTACATCAAGCCGACACCCGAATTCCAAACGTTAGGTGCTGATGCGCACTTTATTAATACAACCGATACAACCGATACAACCGATACAACCACTAAAACGATGAAGAATGCGCAGGGAGACGCGACCGTTAATAAACCTAATTTAGTTGTAATAATGCTTGGTGAAACAGCTAGAGCTAATAACTTCCAGCTTAACGGCTATCAACGAAAAACCAATCCTTTCACCCTTCCTTTCAACCCTATAGCATTTCAAGATGTCAGCTCGTGTGGGACAGCAACAAACACGTCTGTACCGTGCATGTTCTCGCGTTTTGACCGAACAAATTTTGATAACCAAGCTGCACGCAATCAAGATAATGTTCTCGATATTCTGAGTCATGCAGGAGCGAGCACGTTATGGCTTGAAAATGATGGTGGTTGCAAAGGCGTTTGTGATCGCACACAGACTCTAACGTTTTCTGCAGACATGGAAAATGAATGGTGCGATGGTGAATACTGCAAAGATGGCATTCTATTAGCCAATTTTGATCGATCACTTAGTCAGCTTAATGGCGATAATCAAGTGTTGGTAATGCACATGGTGGGCAGTCATGGCCCAACATATTACCAGCGCTACCCTGAGGCCTTCCGTCACTTTAAACCAGACTGCCCAAGAAGTGATATTCAAAACTGCAGTGACCAAGCCATCATCAATACCTACGATAATACGATCTATTACGACGATTACATTATGGCGAAAATTCTTAGCAAACTTGAGCAATACCAAGATCGCTATAATACAGGGTTTATTTATGTGTCCGATCACGGTGAATCATTAGGGGAAAGCGGTTTGTATCTTCATGGCATGCCCTACTCTTTAGCGCCGAAAGAACAGACTCAGATCCCTTTGCTAATATGGCTATCGGCTGCACTGCAGCACACGAAGCGTATCGATGTTGGTTGTTTGAGAGACTTAGCGGCTAATGGTACTTACTCGCATGATAATATCTTCGATTCATTGCTCGGCATAATGGATGTCAGAACTGTCTTATATCGACCTGAACAGGACATTTTCAGTACTTGTCGTACACAGTAGGCACTTTTTTATTGGCTTGCATAACGGCAATGAGATGATCAGACTGATGAAAATAATGGATCAAGGTGAGTCTACAATGCTCGCTACTCGCAAAATATTGCTCATAGAAGACAACAAAGCGCTAGCAGAAAATATCTTTGATTACTTCGACGATGCACACTATCAATTAGACTATGCCGCAGACGGCTTATCCGCTCTCCATTTAGTGAGTACGAATACTTATGACGTTGTTCTTCTAGACCTTATGCTGCCCGGTGTCCATGGTATCGAGATCTGTCAGCGCATACGCACAGACTTAAAATCCCCTACTCCTATTATTATAATGACTGCCAAGGGTGAACTAGAAGATAAAGAAGTTGGCTTTATTGCAGGCGCTGATGATTATCTGGTTAAACCGTTTAGTTTGAGAGAGTTGCAGCTGCGTGTCGACGCCATCACCCGCCGCCGTGATGGCGAACAGGTACTTTCAGCAGCGGGTCTGCGTTTTGACCCTGAACGGTTGATTGCGACTGATGAAAACAATGTTTCAATCACTCTGTCAGGTACTCAGGCGGATATTCTCGAAACACTCATTAGACAAAGTCCCAAGATAGTCACTCATCAGTCGCTTTGCGAACAGTTATGGGGGCACAATGACGTTGAACTTAATACGCTTCGTACTCATGTTTATGGGTTGCGTAAAACCCTTAAGCAAGCTTTCCCTCAGGTAGTTCTTAAAAGCATTCATGGGCGAGGTTATTTACTCACTCTCATTGAAGAGGCGTAACCCATGACCTCTTTTTTCTCTCAATTAAAACACATCAGCCTTTCTTTACGTGTTCGTTTAGCACTCGTTTTTAGCAGTTTGCTGAGTTTGCTTGTTGTGGTTGTCATCGTTGATGTCGCCTTTGACGATTTAGAAGCAACCTTGCTCTCAATTGACCGAGAAGAACAGATAAACCTGTTTCTCAATAGCGTTAAGCCTGATGAAGTAAAAGATCTTCGCACAGAGCGAATAATCGCTATTTATGTGCCAGACAATATTGCAGATTATGCGGCGATGCCAACCTATCTCAAGGACATTAATGTCCCTTTTTCTGGTGAGTTCATAGACCCTGACGGGAATGAACTCGACTTGAGAGTTGATCGTGTTAGTGACGGCCATTATTACTTTGCGAAGAATATAGAGCCTTATGAACAGCGCGAAGAATATTTCGTCTATTTACTGATTATGATGACATTGGCTATTTTGTTAGTAACGCTGCTGATGAGCTATTTAGTCACTAAAGGCATCGTGAAACCACTACAAGGCCTTGCACTTAATATTGCTCAATTAAACCATCAAACACCTCAGGAGTTAGCACCAACAGCATATCCCGCTAAAGAGCTAGTAGCGATTGCTAAAGCGTTCAATCAGTACAATCGTGAAATTCATCAAGCACAAGAAAGGGAGCAGCGTTTGGTCGGCATGGCTAGCCATGAATTACGAACGCCTATTGCGGTCATTACTGGAGCGATCGAAATTTTAGAAAGGGACGACGGTGTTGCTAAAGCACGCCCTTTTATTCGTCTGAAGTCTGCCGCCCATGAAATGCAGCTCAATACTGATTCCCTATTACGCTTATCGCGAAAAGAAACAACACAGTACAACAGTCAGTTTGAGCCGCTGTTAATCATTCCGGAAGTAGTAACAGACCTCTGCGACGCAGAAGGCTTTCAGGCGGATCGGGTTCGCATTCTACCAGTTGAAGCCCCTGCTGTTTTTTACTCAGACCTTGTTCTAATCAAAATGCTCTTGCGTAACCTTATTCAAAACGCGCTGCGACATACAGCAGGGATGGTGACCGTCAGGGTTAACCAAACCTCTATCAGTATCGAAGACGATAGCTTGCGGCCTGAAAGTGAGAGTGCGTATTTGGGCGCTGCCATCAATACCCAAGACCCCCCTTCCATTGATGGGCTAGGTCTTTACATCGTTTCGTTAATAACGGAGCGTTTGGGTTTGAGTATTCACATCGAGCAAGCTGCGGTATCCAAAGTCATTCATGTAGATTGCAGCAATATACTCGCCAGCCAATAGCAACGTCGTTCAGTCACGATTGGCTAGCATGGGTGATCACATAAAAATTTTAACAACACCTACGATAATGAATATGCCTGCGGCAACAGCTCGAGTTAACGTTAATGGGATGCGCTGCATTAAATAGCCGCCAGCAAGAACAACGGGCACATTAGCTGCCAACATACCTAAGGTTGTTCCCATAGTAACCCAAAGCAAAGCATCAAATTGCGCGCCTAAGAGAACGGTGGCGATCTGTGTTTTATCCCCTATTTCTGCTAAGAAAAACAATACTGTCGATGCGACAAAAGCACCGTATTTTTGCATCGCTGAGTCTTCGCTGTCGTCTTTATCTGGGATTAACAACCACAAACCCAAAGCAATAAAGCTGCCACCGATTAACCATTGGCCAAGCTGACTCTCAAGGTATTGGGCAAGCCAACCACCCAACCAGGCTGAAGCACCGTGATTGAGTAATGTCGCGACGAGTATGCCGAGAATAATGGCCCATTTATTGCGGAATTGAGTCGTTAAGAATAGTGCCAGTAATTGTGTTTTATCGCCGATTTCTGCCAGAGCAACAGTGACCGTGGAGATAAGGAAGGCTTCCATAATAATTCATACTCAGGTGGGATGGCTAAAAACAAAAGGCAAGCCACAACCTCCCACCAACGGAGTTATCACTTGCCTTAGGTCTTGCCAATACTGCATTTGCAGTACGAACCAGCCACAAGCCATTGAGGGCTCAATTATGTTGACAGGTTCTCTCACGAGGAAGAAGACTACTCCCCTAAGGAAACGGCATTGTAACCATTTGTAGCTGGCTTGTACAAACAGAAAGTTTATTGATAAATATATGAGGTTTCTCAATATATAAGGAACTTGTCTAGAAAGTGACTTTCATAAGGCTTTATTAGATGGTATCTAGTTGCTTGGCTATACTGGCTAGTTAACTATTTTATTGACGTGGGATTTCTTCAAAACCACTTGCTTCTGGCTTCAATCACGGATTTTTTTGAATGATTACACGTACTGATAACAGACTACGTACGGCAATTTCGAATATTGAAAAACTGTTGTTTACGAACCCCTCCACTGAAGACGTACTCCACCAAAGCTTGCAGCAAATGATGGCATTACTCGATGCCTCTTATGGTTATGTTTATCAATGCGGTGATGTGGTCGATATTGAAATTCCTTGGGAGCTGTCTTATTGCTATGAAGCTAAAGAAGGTAATCTGTCTAAGGTTGTTTGTACTTGCACGAGTAGCTCAATTCCTAGGTTGTACCAAGCAAAACTACTTGCAGGAAAATGCATTACTCAGACCACCTTTAATGAGCCGTTGACACCTGTTCCTCATACACACCCGGAAATAAGTGATTTTCTTTGCATCCCGTTTATTGATGCTAAACGAATTTATGCCGTTATGTATGTCTGTAATACTGAGGGTGGGTTTCCTCAAACAGTTGAGACTAGGATCCGCCCTTTTCTCGCGGCTGCTAATTGTTTGCTCAGAACCGCCGTACAGAAAAATGACCACAAGAAAAACACCCCGCTTGCTGAAGCATCTATATTCAACACCACGTTAATGAACGGCTTAATGTCAAACATGTTCAACAGCGTGTTTGTCGTTAATGACAGTGGGACTATTACACTTTGTAACAATGCTGCGGCTGATTTGTTTGGCCTACCCGTGCGTGAAATTATCGGCGAACCATTAGCGCGATTCTTACCCAAAGGTCTTCCGACTGTTGATACTCGAATCATCGAAAACACCGGTAATGAAGGCGTTGATAGTGGCAATCATGCCGAGAGGATGGTGTGGCGCGGCGTGCCCGCATTAAATACCCACGGAAAGAAGTTTTTAGTCGACCTGAGCTCTTTTGCGATTCATGACCACGGTAGCGTTTTAAAGTGTTTGGTCATCGACGATATCTCTGAAAGAATAAAATCGAGCGCTGACTACCATCACTCTTTGCAGCGCTTCCAAGTGTTAACTAACTTAGCGCCCATCGCGATTATCCAGCTAAACCGTCATTGGGAATGCACGTATGTCAACGACACATGGTGCGAGTACTGTCATATCACCCCTGATGAGGCCAGCGGTGTTGGCTGGTTACGTAACCTGCATTCTCACGAAGCCGATCAGGTATTAAATGCATTGCGTGAGGACACCTCGCTTACCGGCAAATATGAGGGGCAGTTTAGGCTGCAAACCCCACTGGGTAAAACGATATGGGTTAACGCGAATGCCTGTAGCTTATTCACTGAGGATGGTGATACTACCGGTATCATTATGACGCTGAGTGACATCACCACTCAAAAAAATCATGAACATTATCTCAAAGAAATTGCTGAGAAAGACCAATTAACAGGACTGACTAACCGTGCCTTTTTTACCGATCGGTTACAGCTGGCACTAAACGGCGTTTCTCGCTTTGGCTCGGTTGTCTTAATGTTTTTAGATCTTGATAAGTTTAAGCAAATTAATGACACCTTAGGTCATGGGGCGGGCGATGAGCTTTTAAAAGATGTGGCCTCTCGTTTACAGGAGGTTATTCGTCAGGTCGACACTATCGCCCGTATTGGTGGCGACGAGTTCACTATCCTAATGACGAATGTCCAAAACACAAACTCCATTACAGCGGTTGCAGATAAGATCTGTTCAGCATTGAGCACGCCATTCACCCTTGGTGATCGTACGATTTATGTGACCTGTAGTATCGGCATTGCGGTAGCTGAAGCGGATTCAGCTGCGCTGACAACGACTGAAATCTTCAAGCAAGCAGATGATGCGTTATACAAGGCTAAGGATAACGGCAGGAACCAATATCGCTTCTACACCAGCGAGCTTGATGAAAGCGCTAACCTGCACATTCTGCTTCGTCAAAGTCTAAAAGAAAGTGCCCGAAAAGATTTCAGGGTTGTATACCAACCTCAGGTCGACGCGAGAACCGGACAGTTAATTGGCATGGAAGCTTTATCGCGCTGGTCTCGTGATGATATTTCCCCAACTCCGGCAAGTGTTTTTATCAAAATGATTGAAGAGTCAGGATTAATTACTGACTTTTCTGAATGGTTATTAGAAGACGTTTTCAGCACCATGAATAAATGGAAACAACTGGGCTTTTCGTTCGCCCCGTTAACCATGTCCATTAATATTTCTGCGAAGCAACTAAGAGACAGAAACCTTGCCTCTTATATCCATCAACGCTGTATTATGCACGGTATTGATCCGGCGGCTATCGTCTTAGAGGTTACCGAAACAGCACTTATTGATGACCCTGAAACAGCTACTGAGATACTCAAAAAATTGCAGCGCATTGGGTTTAGCATCTCCTTGGATGATTTTGGCACAGGCTACTCATCGCTGTTGCATTTAAGAAAAATGCCGTTGAAAAGCGTCAAAATTGACCGTTCATTCGTAAAAGATGTTTTGCATGACGCCGATGATGCAAAAATTGTGACTGCAATTATTGCATTAGCAGAAACCTTAGAGCTTAAGGTTATTGCGGAGGGGGTTGATAATACCGATGTAAAGCAATGGCTCATTGAAAATCAGTGCCCTTATCATCAGGGGTTTTACTACCATAAGCCGTTAGAGCTAGCGGATATTGAGTCTCTGTTAAAGGTACAGAGTAGAGATAATAAAGTCTTGTCCTTCAAAGGTTTAGTTCGTTAGAATCTGAAAGTGATTATGGATGCTAAAGAAGAGTTAGATCTAAATCTTCTTTTTTTAGCATTGACTCGAATCGATTGCATTGAGTCCACATACTTGAGTCCGACACATGGAGAGTCACCTTAATGGCTAAAGATTCGCAGAACAAGAAAAGCAAAGAACCTACCCATTATATAGGCATTGGTGCATCTGCAGGTGGGCTAGAAGCGTTACAGGTGTTCTTTAGTCACTTACCTCTTGATACAGGCGCTGCTTTTATTATCGTCCAGCACCTTTCTCCTGATTTCAAAAGTATGATGCCTGAGCTGCTCAGCAAACATACTAAGATGCCCATTCATCAAGTCTCAGACGGCGTTAG
>JBLXCH010000014.1:40908-46613 GCA_048265065.1 Motiliproteus sp.
GATTTCAAAAGTATGATGCCTGAGCTGCTCAGCAAACATACTAAGATGCCCATTCATCAAGTCTCAGACGGCGTTAGGATTGAATCGAACAGTTTATATTTGATGCCACCACGAAAGAACATGCTAATCGGTGAAGGTAAGCTGTTTCTATCGAATCAAATGCCCGACTCCCACCTTCATTTGCCGATAGATATCTTTTTCCGTTCTCTGGCTGAAGATCAGCAACATAAAGCTATCGGCATTGTTCTCTCCGGAACCGGTAGTGATGGCACGCGTGGCATTAAAGCAATGAAAGAATCTGGTGGGCTAGTTATTGTTCAGCAGCCAGGGTCTGCAAAATTTGACGGCATGCCAATGAGCGCTTTCAATACGGGGCTTGCTGACTTACTGCTTGCCCCTGAAGAGATGGGGGAAAATATTGTTAAGTTTATTAGCCACCCCTCCATTTCGGGTGATGAACTTTTACTCAAGCAGTCCATTAATGAAAACGATGCGACATTGATGGAAATGTTCGAAATGCTTAAACGCAAATCGTCCATCAACTTCTCTCAGTACAAAGCCTCAACGGTTGCTCGAAGAATTGAACGGCGCTTAGGCATTAATCAACTAACCAGTCTGGAGTCTTATCTTCGTTTACTCAACGATTCCCCGAGAGAACTACAAACGTTAAGTAAAGAGTTGTTAATTGGTGTGACGCGTTTTTTCCGTGATGATGATGTGTTCCTTAAGCTCGCCTCAACGGTTATTCCAAAGATCGCCGATGAAGCTATTCGTAAAAATGAAAGCATCCGCGTGTGGGTGGCCGGCTGCTCTTCCGGTGAAGAGGCATACTCATTAGCGATTTTGTTTGACGAGTATTTGAAGAAGCATAACGCTGATATTGGCCTGACAATTTTCGCGACAGATGTGGATGAAGACGCCATTGCCGAAGCTAGCGCAGGTCGTTACTCCATTGATATCTGTCAGGATTTTTCTGAAACCAGATTGAATCGCTACTTTCATAAGACGGATGACTCCTATGTGGTGACGCCAGAGCTGCGAAAAATGATTATTTTCGCCTCACACAATATGATCGATGATCCCCCCTTCTCTAACATTGATCTGGTAAGTTGTCGTAATGTACTCATTTATTTCCAGCATGCGGCACAAAAGAAAGTACTGTCGTCTCTTTATTTCTCCTTGCAACGTAATGGCTATTTATTGCTTGGCAGCTCAGAGTCTTTAGGTGAGCTGCAACTCAACTTTGAAACCATCTTTGAACGAGAAAAAATCTATCTGAAAACCAGCAATATTCGTGTGCCTATCAGCAATACCCCACCGCTTCGTGATATGGCTCCGCAAAGCCGTACAGGTATGTCGATGGCGCCTGTTTCATCCTTGCTAAAAACGAATCGCCCTTCTGCGCCATCACACTTAGAAGGGGCAATAGAGCGATTGTTGTCTGAATATGCACCCGATAGCATCGTACTGGACGACACCTTTCAGGCACTTCATGTCTATGGGGATGTAAAGCTTTACCTCAAAGGCATTGGGCCCGGTAAAATCAGCAACAACATCAAAGACATGGTCTGCGATGAGCTTAGTGTTGCAGTCTCCACCGCACTCTCTCGTTGTGAGAAAGAGCAAGAGGACGTTTATTACAAAGATTTAGCGATATCGATTACCGAAACTGAGACCATTGAAATCGATTTGTCGATTTTCTTTATTAGAGATCGAGACAATCCTAAAGCGCCACACTACTATATTATCCAATTTATTCGTCAACGAGATGAGCAAAGGCAGCTCAAATCATCAACAAAAGTTTCTTTCAACGTCTCTGAACAAGCGCGTCAGCGCATTAAAGACCTTGAACAGGAGTTAGTGAAAAAGCAGGAGCATCTGCAAATCACGGTTGAAGAGTTGGAAACCACGAATGAAGAACTACAGTCAGCTAACGAAGAGTTGATGTCTGCGAACGAAGAACTGCAAAGCACCAACGAAGAGCTACAGTCTGTTAACGAAGAGCTCTATACCGTTAACAGTGAATACCAAGAGAAGATCGGTCAGCTCACTGAAGCCAATAACGACTTAGATAGCGTAATCAGCGCGACAGATATTGGTATTATCTTTTTGGATGAACAGCTGTGTATTCGTAAGTTCACACCGTCAGCCAGCACCTATGTCCATCTTCGTACGCCGGATATTGGCCGCCCTTTCCACCACATTTCCCATGAGCTGGTGTACACCGAGTTTTTAGCGGATATCGCTAACGTAAGCAGTAATGGAGCGCATGTTGAGCGCCATGTCAGTAGTCAGAATGGCCACACTGCTTCTGTGCGGATTATGCCTTATCGCAGCTCTAACGATTCTCAACAAGACGGCGTACTTATTACTATTACAAACATCTCGCGTCAGCGGTTTGTAGAAAGTGCATTGCAACGGGCGCAAGATCAATTGCGAAACTCACTGCTAGATCGAGCTGAACGTTTGCACCGTCACATTATGGAAGATGGAGTGATCAATGTTTTGTTGTTGGACGACGATAGCGTTGATCGCAAGCGGGTCAGTAAAATGCTAACCGCTATTACCGACAGAAAGTTCGACATTCGTACCTTTGCGGAAATTGATGAAGCAGCTCAAGCAGCGACTAAGCAAAGCTTTGATATCTGCTTAGTTGACTACCAGTTAGCGGGAGGTACGGCAAAGGATTTCACTGAGCAAATTCGTGAAGCGAATGTTCAAACACCGGTTGTCATCTTGTCAGGTTATTCAGAAACAGGCTTGGATAGCGAGTTTTTGAATACGGATACTTTTGATTTTTTGAACAAAGATGAGCTGTCGAGTCAGCTGCTCGTTCGCAGTATTGATTATGTTATTGAAAAGAAGAGCCTTCAAGAAGCCATAGAAGAGTTGAAAGTATAATTAATGGGGCAATCGAGCAATCGAGCGGTATTATCGATCCGTAAACAATGCAGTTTAAGGGTCAATAATACCGTTGCGTATGGCGAGATAAATCAGTTCTGAACTGGAGTTTAGGCTCAGTTTGCTGAGAATGTTTGAGCGGTGAACATGTACGGTCTTATTGCTGATAAACATTTTTTCGGCAATTTCGTTCACTGAAGAACCCGTAGCCAGCAGGTTGAAAATTTGTAGTTCCCGTTTTGTGAGTACCGACAAACTCGTCGTTGCGTTGCTATCCATTTCGATTTTTACATCAGGTGATACGTACTCTACCCCATCGTAAACCTGTCTCACCGCTTGGATTAATTCTTCAGGTCCGCACCGTTTCGTTAAATATCCTTTGGCGCCAGCTTTAAGCACATGTGTAGGGTAAGGCTCATTTTCTTGGACGGTAAGGACAAGGATTTTCGCCTCAGGTGCAGTCGCGATGATCCGTTTGATAGCTTCTAGCCCTGCCATTCCAGGGGGCATATTGAGATCCATGATGACAACATCAGGGCGATATCGCTGATAAGAGTTATACGCTTCTTCTGCGGAGGATGCTTCAGCGACAACCTGTATATCTGGAGAGCCATCAAGCAGGCGTCTAAAACCCGCACGGACTATTTCATGGTCATCAACTAACATTGTTGATATTACGCTCACGCGGCTTCCCTCTAAGCAACCATCACAACATCTTGTGTGGAAATTTCCTTGTACGATACATCGATCTTATCGCCGAAGATTAGTCTTCTTCAGCCTCGTACCCTTTATAAACGCCCATCGTATCGACATCCAATGCGTCACTAGAGCTTATTGCCGCTAATGATACGCCTGCTTCAACGGGAACAGCGACTAAACCATCGCTAAACCCTACCACGTGTAGCCTGTTGGAATAACATTCTTGAAACGCCATTTCTAATTGTTTCACGGCTTTTGTTTGCTCTCGCGTTAGACCTTCTTCTTGTTTGTTGGCCTCTTTTGACTTTGCTGACAGTTGTTTTAACAACCGGCCATCATGAGCATAGAGTTCGACATTAAGGTCAGGTCGCTGGAGTTTGACTAAAGCGATTTTTATTAGAGAGTATTGGCGTTCTTGATGACAAAGTAGACAGTCGTCCGGATTCGCTGAACGAACAAGCTGAACGATTTCAGGGGCTTTTGCTGTGGCAGGTACAGATATATTCATTCAGTGCGTAACTATTAATGAAACCAAAAACTTATCCTACCTTTTGGTTTTTATTTTCGCTAGCGTGTGGGGTGTATTATTGCAAAAATAAACAGAATTCAGGCCATTTTTATTATTTATCCATTTGTTTAATAATTTTCTCTAAGACTTTGTTTTCATTTGTTGTTTTTTCTAAGTTTACCGTGGCTTGGTAAAGTTGTTTATCGAGTTGCATGTTCAGCTCTTTTTGGCTGTTAAGCTCGCGCTGTAAAGTATCAATATTTTGGTATGCGCTGGCGAGTTGTTCGCTAAGCCTTTCTAGCTTGCTGGCAAACTGCTGTTTTTCTGCAGCAAGTTCATGTCTTTCCGTTTTTAATCGATCCCTTAAAAGTAACTCCTGCTCTTTTCTTTGCACTTCAGCTTGCTTGCAGCTGATTCGCCACAATTCCTCAAGTGCTTTTTGAACCGGCATGGGCGCAGTGCTGTTTTGGCTTTGCGTGTTCAGTCTTTTGCCTATATCTTTCCACCAATCATTGAGTATGCGATGGATAGTCGTAGCGCTACCTCGCCCTAGCTTTTCTCTAACGAGTTGCTGTGAGGGCTTAACTCCCTCAGCGAGTAGTTCATCGGCGGCATTAAAGACGTCTTGTTTAGAAAGATTGCTCATTTAAGTATCAATTAATATGTATTAAATAATATCGACACTATCACTTACTGTATTAGTCAGCAACAAAAATGCTGATAAGCAGTCGGCTTGCTTCAAAGAAGGTGTATTTATAATGCTTGCGTATATCACGGCTTTACTGCCGATAATCGCCATCATCAGCACGGGCTTTCTGCTAAGAAAAACGGCATTCATTCCCAGTGAGTGTTGGGCGGGAATGGAAAAGCTGACCTACTTTGTCTTGTTCCCTGCGCTTCTTATTAACACGCTGGGTAAGCAGTCATTAGACGGTGTCCCTTGGCTACCAATGTTATTGACGATAGCAATAGTTCTGTTTGTCACGGCAGGTGTTCTACTTTTACTGCGCCGTTTTATCACATCGAAAAATGATACGTTCACGTCGATATTTCAAGGTGGCGTTCGTTACAACACGTATATTGTCTTCGCTGTATCTTATGCACTCTACCCTGACGGGGGGCTTGAAATGGCGTCCGTAGCAGCAGGGTTTATGATTGTTATTATTAATTTGCTCTGTATCGGTGTTTTTTTGCTATGGGGGAAATCAACCTATTCAGGGTTGAAAGGCTTGCTTAAAGACGTTTTTGCTAACCCGTTAATTTTTGGCTGCCTAGTTGGTTGGGGGTTGAGTTTGAGCGGTATAGGCTTGCCTTATGTCACAGGCGATATATTGAAAATCCTAGGCAGCGCAGCATTGCCTTTTGGCTTGCTGGCAGTCGGTGCTGCTTTAAGGCCTTCAGGATTCTACCAGCAGAGAGGCCCAATAATGGCTTCTTCGTTGTTTCAATTTGGCTTAAAGCCATTACTTGTATTTCCTTTAGTTGCCTTCTTTGGGCTGACTGAAGTGACTAGTGCCGTGCTTATTATTGCTTTTATCGCGCCTACGGCATCGTCTGCATACATACTGGCTCGGCAACTAGGTGGTGATACGGAAGC
>JBLXCH010000015.1:0-5513 GCA_048265065.1 Motiliproteus sp.
TGAATGGGAGTTTATTTTATGGATAACGACGCTAAACGTTTACTCATGCGTTTCGAGCAAATGCTTCGCGCGGCAAACCGTGAAGTGATTAACCCAGAAATTGACAATATGTCACTGGAGGGTTTACGCCCAATGGTGGATCTGGTGGCAAGAACTCGTGCCCGGTATATTAAGTTTTTATGGGCATTATCTAAAAAGTATGATGGTAGCGAGTCATTCCCTAGTGATGAAGAAATGAAGAAGTTGTCCGCGTTACGGTCACGCTATTTAGAGCTGGCAGATGGAGCCAAATCTGTTGAGATTTGTATTGAGCGTGGTTATCTCGATATTAAGTGAATGTACGGGTGCTAGGGCTCTTTATTGTTGAGATAAAATTCTCTGGCGCTTAAATCCTGCAGGTGGTGAGTACACCTGTATGAATGCTTACGCTGTATTAAATATGTAATATTTCCTGCTTATTAAGGATAGAATGTGCGCCTTCATTAGGAGGAATGTGTGGACGCCATTAAGTTTTATAAGTGTTTAGCTGATGACACCCGCTTGCGTTGTTTATTGTTGATTTGTCATGAGCATGAGCTCTGCGTTTGTGAGCTCACGGAAGCACTTGAGTTAAGCCAGCCGAAAATTTCACGCCATCTGAGTCAGCTTCGGAAAACCGGTATCGTTTCTGATCGACGCCAAGGGCAGTGGGTGTACTATCGGATTAGCCCAGAATTAGCGAATTGGGCTGAAGGCGTGATTGTACAAACGTTGCAATATAATCAGTCGCTAATTGAGCCAGCGTTGGCGCGTTTGAATGCCATTGGTGGCCCCGTCGAAAGAGTTAAAACCTGCTGTTAGAAAAAATTCATAATACATATACGGGTTTTCATATATAATCAAAAACATATGAATTACCGTGTGTATTTTTGAATAATGTAGGTCCTGTAATGGCAATTAAGATAGGTATTAATGGTTTTGGTCGAATGGGTCGCTTAGCGTTTCGTGCAGCGTTTGACTGGCCAGAAATTGAGTTTACACAGATTAATGACCCTGCAGGCGATGCGCCTACATTAGCGCACTTGCTTAACTTCGATTCAGTACATGGCCGTTGGTCTCATCTTGCGGATACTGATGGCGATAATATTGTTATTGGTGATCAGCGAGTTAGCTGCACCCGAAATACCGACATTGCAGACACCGATTGGTCTGGTTGCGATGTCGTTATCGAGGCCTCTGGTAAAAAGAAAACGACGGCGCTATTACAAGCTTATCTTGATCAAGGAGTTAAGCGTGTTGTTGTTACTGCACCAGTCAAAGAGCCGAGCGTGTTAAATGTGGTAATGGGGGTGAATGATCATCTTTATGACCCCGAACAGCACCCTATTGTCACTGCTGCTTCTTGCACCACGAACTGCCTCGCCCCAGTGGTTAAAGTTATTCATGAAAATATCGGTATTCGTCATGGTTCTATGACGACGATTCACGACATCACCAATACACAAACGATTATTGATGCGCCGCATAAGGATTTGCGTCGTGCTCGCTCTTGCGGCACCAGCTTGATCCCGACAACGACGGGTTCAGCGACGGCAATCACGGAAATATTTCCTGAGCTAAAAGGTCGCCTCAATGGTCATGCAGTACGTGTGCCTTTAACAAACGCATCAATTACAGACGTGGTTTTTGAAGTGCAGCAGCCGACAACTGTTGAGGCGGTTAATGCATTGTTTAAGCAAGCCTCTGTTGAGAGTTTAGACGGCATTTTGGGTTATGAAGAGCGTCCGCTTGTATCGATTGATTATAAGGGTGACCCTCGTTCTTCTATCATCGATGCATTATCTACGATGGTCATTAACGAAACCCAAGTGAAGATTTACGCCTGGTACGACAATGAATGGGGCTATGCCAATCGTACAGTCGAACTAGCAAAGAAAGTCGGCCTAATCGATGCTGAGTCTTAAAGCGCTTTTTACGACCGCTAAAAGCCAATATTTACTGATAACAGGTAATTATTGGTCTTTTACGATCACAGACGGTGCGCTGAGAATGTTGGTGGTTCTGTATTTTCACCAACTGGGTTACAGCCCTTTAGCTATTGCGTTGTTGTTCCTCTTTTATGAATTCTTTGGTGTCATTACCAACCTTTTTGGCGGTTGGATGGGTGCTCGTTTAGGCCTTAACCGTACGATGAACCTGGGTTTAGCACTGCAAATTGCGGCATTGTGCATGTTGCTCGTGCCCGCGGCTTGGCTAACCGTGCCGTGGGTGATGGCTGCGCAAGCAATGTCGGGTATTGCGAAAGATCTCAATAAAATGAGTGCTAAAAGCGGGGTGAAAATTCTTCTAGAAAATAATCAAGAAAGCACCCTTCTGCGTCGTGTCGCGTTATTAACGGGTTCTAAAAATGCACTTAAAGGGGTTGGTTTTTTTGTCGGTGGCGTCTTGCTGACTTGGGTCGGGTTCCAAGGTGCTGTTGGCTTAATGGCTGCTGTTTTATTGATTGTTTGGCTGCTGAGTATTTATTGTCTGCACGCAAACTTAGGGCGCAGTAAATTTAAACCTAAATTCACTCAAATGTTCTCCCAAAGCCAGTCTGTGAATGCGTTAGCGGCCGCACGGTTGTTCTTATTTGGCGCTCGAGACATTTGGTTTGTCGTGGCAGTGCCGGTTTTCTTAATCGCCGAATGCGAATGGTCCGCGAGTGGTGTGGGTAGTTTTCTTGCTATTTGGGTGATTGGTTATGGTGTGGTTCAAGCGATGGTGCCAAGTCTGTTCCGTCAGCGTTTACCGGACGGTCGTTCTGCATTGATGTGGGTGTGTGCATTGATGGCTTTACCAGTAGCTATTGTTCTTGCGATGGGGTTGCTGGGTAATGCTGAGCTTGTATTAGTTGCTGGCTTATTAGTCTTCGGTGCGGTGTTTGCGGTGAACTCCTCGTTACACAGTTATTTGATTGTGAGCTATGCCAAGGAAGATAGTATTTCTATGGAAGTGGGATTTTATTACATGGCGAATGCGATGGGGCGTTTGGTAGGTACCGTATTATCAGGTGGAATTTATCAGATTTACGGGCTTGAGGCTTGCCTCTGGGCTTCGAGTATTATGTTGCTGATTGCCGCGCTATTGTCGTTACGTTTGCCGACGAACTCAGAAAAAGCCGCAGTTTAGCAAGTCTCTTTAAGCGTCGATTTGTTGATTAGCCGCTTTAATCGCCGTTAATACGAATAGGCTTTTGCTCGATTTGTTCGTCATCACTGACCCAGCTGATGCGTATACTTAACCGGTTTTGGTTGTCTTGTTGACGTGCGCTGACTTTAACATTCAGCAGGCCGTCAGGTTCTAAGCAGATTTCACCTTCATCATCTGAGAGCAATAATTCGCCTTTAGCGATTCCTTTACTGATCGATTTCAGCATTTGCTGAATACTTTTTCGATCCTGTAGTGAATCGTGTCGAAAGTTGTTTTTATCATTAGACATGAGCTATCCGCGCGATGAGAAGTAAAGTTAAATGCTTGGAATTAACAGTTATATTAGTTAGTCGTAAAAATGCTCTGGTTTGAAAACCTTGGCATGAGGAAAATCATTACTGATGCCCAGCACATGGCCTTTAGGGTGAATGATAGTAACACCCATGCCGTGGCCGGTTAATCCTTCTTTTTTGCGTGAGTTACGATCAAGTGTCACGTCGCCTTCGATATGTAGCATGCCTTCACGCAGCATAATGCGCTGCCCTTCTAAGCAATTACGATGGCCATGAACCACGGCATGAACACCTTGGCTATTAGCAGTTGTTACGCCTTGCTCTGTTAGAGGGAAGTCTACAGCGCGGTATTTTGTTCGTAATGCATTAGCTAAAGGGCCGTAATAGAAACCGAATAAGTCTTCATCAATCAGTTTTTTAAACTCCTGGTTAAGCGACTGGATACCCGCCGTATTAAGCTTACTGCTAATGTTATCGTCTAAGCCTGCGTGTAAAAATAAAAAGGAGCCTTCTCGATAAACCAAATCCATCTCTTCAAAGAACCAGCCGTATTCGCCTTCAGGTTTTAAGAAAAGCTCTTGGCAGTATTTGGCCGTTGCATATACGTCGCGGATATCGAGTCCGACCGCTTCGCAACGCTGTTCAAATTTAGCAATTTTGTCGCTCATCCTACTCACTTCTTTATCGATAGCGGCAGTGGGCATCAGTCGGCTTGCTAAGTGAGGAAACGTGCTAAACCATTGGTCATTAGGAAATAAAAATCGGCGGCACAGTTCAGACTCTGGTGTCATTGCTCGATAGGGTTTACCCGCAAGGTAGCGTTGATGAACCTCTTTTAGCAATGGGATGACTTTAGGCCCCATGCGTACAAACAGGTGGTCGGTGAGTGGATGCTTTTCATTTTGTAGAGACTTTAAGCCCATCAGCAAGCGCATGTCGTGATTGCCTGCAAGTAGCTTCACGTTGGCACCTTGTTGGCGAAGCACGTTGATGGCGTCTAATAAATCGAGATTACTCGGGCCTTTGTCTAGGCAGTCACCCCCAATGATAAAGAGCGCTTTGTGGCCAGATTTAGTCAGTTTGAAATCTTGGTTATGAATGCCAGTACGTTCCACACCGCCAGAGGCGACCAAGGATGCCACAAAGGCTTCAGCATCGGCGTGTGCATCAGAAATGAAGTAAATTGGCGCAGACGGCCACTGCCAAGGCGTAGTTTGTGTTGCCTTGCGCAGTACGCCGCCGAGTCTGCGGTGGACAGAGGGCTTTACTTGCCAATGGCGAGTTTTCTTCGGTAAACCTTCTGGCAACCACTCGACACCACGGTATTTAGGAACGCGAAACGGGCTAAAAAATTGCAGCATGGGCAAGGGTCGAACTTTGTTGGGATGATTTAGCAGTATTCATGGATACGTTGTATGACATCAACGTTGCAATTAGATTAAACCCCGAAGAATTTCTGTATTAATCGGTAAACTCCGTTTTTGGTGATCGAACTTTCCAAGCCCCGCCGATTAATTGCCATTGTTTGTCGGCGCGTTGTTCTACAAAAACAGGCGTGGCGTGGTACATGCTCAACGTAGCGATTTCATCGAACGCTAAAATACCGAGATGATGTGCCGCATGGCGAATAGAGGCACCATGGCCAACCACCAAGATCAGCTCATCGTGATGGCAAGGCTGTTGTGACTGGTCACTTAAAAAGTGAGCCACTCGCAGGCCAGCTTCCATTAGTGACTCTGCACCGGGAACTGGAAGTCGATAATGGCTATCGGATTTCCAGTTGGCAGGAGGGGCTGCAAAGCGCGGATCATCGCTAATTAATTGTTCAATTTGGTGAGCCGTAAGGTTCGCCATCGCACCGACGGAACGCTCTGTTAATGCGTCTGTTGCTTCTATGTGTGTAGGGCTCTCGCTAACATTCAGCGCAGTAAGTAGTTCCGTAAGGGTTTCCCATGCTCGCCGTAATGTTGAGCAATAATGACGCTTAGCAAGGGATAAATGCTGTAGTTGGCTGAACGCGTTTATTTCTGTTTGAGCGGCGCGTGCTTG
>JBLXCH010000015.1:5613-44186 GCA_048265065.1 Motiliproteus sp.
CAATAATGACGCTTAGCAAGGGATAAATGCTGTAGTTGGCTGAACGCGTTTATTTCTGTTTGAGCGGCGCGTGCTTGTTGCCGCCCTAGCTCGCTTAGACCGTGAGGTTGATGGGCGCTGGGTGCGCCTTGTTGTTGGTGGTAGTCACCATGACGTATTAACGCAAAAACACGACGAGGTGCAGGCATTAAGCAATCAACTCAAGAAGTTGCTGCTTGGCTTGGTCAAAGTCTATGCCGCCACTGGCTTCAAAGACGTTCACTTGGCTTAGCAGGTCAATGTAACGCTGCTCGCTGGGTAGTTCTGGCGCAGCGAGAAAACGACCGTTTTGGTCATGAAAGAACGGCCCTGGCGACTTCATTACTGCCGGTAACAAATCTGTTCTTTGAGTAATATCGACAGGACGAATCTGCGTAGGAGCGTTACTGTGACGATCCCAATTGAGTATTAATAAGCTGGATAATGGCGTTTGTAACTGGATTCGACCTTTACCGTATAAGTCATCAATGATGACATCGTATTTATCTTCTAACTCCCATAACTCTTGTTTAGGGAGGTTATTAAGCGCTGCATGTTGGGACGCGGGAATGAGCGAAGCGAGGCGTGGATTGTTCAGTGCAGTACCAGGGTTGATGCGTGGTAATTTGGCCACGCCTGCGGCAAGGACTTGTTGATTTTTAATTTGTAAGAATAAGCGGTCATTAGACACAAATTGAACGTTTGGGTCATCCAGCAAACGCAGCATTAGTGTGGATTTCCCGCCGCCAGAAAAACCACAAATAGCGACCCCTTGGTGATTAACAGAAGCGGCTGCCGCATGACAAATTAGCCAATTGCGTTGCTGTAGCCAGTTCATGTACTGGGCATTGATGAAGTTAATGACTTGGTTGTCATTGAGAAGACAGGGGCCCGATGCGATTAAGGCGTCTGTAGATTGAAGAAAGATCATACCGGTCCGCACTTTACGTAATAAGCGTCCATCAGGTAGATCGACAAAGCTGTCTTTGCGGCCCGTTTTGCCGGGTTCGCGAACCCAGTCTTGGAAGGTGAAGTTTGGTAATAGTGGCTCTTTTTCGATCAGTTGCACATGAATATCGGCCTTTTTGTCGTGGCCAATGAAGGGCGCAAAATACTTCGTCAGTGTAGTTAACAGGGCTGCGTTATTGCTTTCACAACGGATCGTGCATTCACCTAAGGTCAGCCAAAGCACATCATCAATAAAAGTCACATTGTGTCGTAGGGAGTCCGCTACGGTGTCAGCGAGTGGATTAGTTGGCTCCCTTGTTGCTATTGGCGGTCTAGTTTGAATATTCATACGCTCTACTTAGTGATCTTAATGGTTCGTTGGGTCAATAACGGTTACAGCGAATAGCACTCATTAATAGCTTGAGTGGATGGCCGAGGTTAATGGCTTCAGTGAATAGTCCAAGTTCGTCTCTCGAGTTCATCGCTCAAGTTAGCAGCTGGAGCTAATGATACGATCATCTACGCGTTTAGCTGTTTGAGAATGTAGTCTGCATAGTGGTTTGGGGCATCAAAATCAGCACCATCTACAGCCCCCCTAAAACCGCCAAAAGCAGAAACTTCGAAAACAATCGGTCCCTGGTCCGTTTCAGCAACGTCAACGGTAGTGAAGTCCATAGCAAAAGGCGCTTGTGCACGAGAGGCTAAATCAATGAGGTCTTTTGATGGCTGGTAGGCGGCGTATTTGCCACCACTATTTATTGTTGTGTTCCATGCATTGTTTTGGCTGACTCTGGCATAGGTGCATTGGTATTCGCCACCCATAAAAACCATGCCTAAATCTTGGCCCGGGAGTTCACGCTTTTGTTGCAGATACATCATGGGATTGTCTGAATGAAAGTAGCGAACAGTACGCTCCAGGTCTTGTTCAGACTGGTTCGCCGATATAATCGTCATTCCTCGTGCTTTAGTTGAAAACAAAGGCTTAAAGACGGCTTCACCATAGCGCTTAACCGCATTGATGGCTTCGCTAACTGACTCAGTAACGCAGGTGTCCGGCATCGGAATATCTGCTTGGCGTAGCGCCATCGTGCAGCTTAAGCGGTTGATGAGCTTTTCCATGCTAGTCACAGGGCTAAAAACGCGCACGCCTTGGTTTTCTAACCACCGCAAGAGTTCTAAGCGATCCATGGTGTGGTGGCTATAATCTTGACTGATTTTCTTGACGACAACGGCATCAAGAGCGGTTAGGTTAAAGTCTTGGTGACTGAGCGTGCCTGTGGCTAAATCGAGTGCGAGCTCGTTCATGCTCATTACACGTCGAAAGCCGGTTTTTGCTTCAAGTGCGTCAGCGAGAACCTCCGTTGACCAGCGTCCGGGAATGCCGATTACACCTACCTTTGTGTTATTCAACGAATAGCTCCTGAAGATTGAGTTTAAAGCGCTGTGGTTTATCTAAATCGGCCTTGAGTAGCTGCTCAATAATGTAGACCGACCGTAACAACATCTGTTGCGATAGCGACTTGTCGAGAATGAACCGTGTAGAGGTAATAAAAGATCTCGCCAGTCCTAAGGCCAATCGTAACTCAAAGGTTGTGTCATTATGTTTACGCGCAAATCGGCGGGCAACAAGGTGTAACGCTAGCGGGACCTTCAGTATACGTTGGCGAGCTGAGTTATCGAGAATTTGTAACCGATAATTAGAGACCATAAATACGGACACATCTTGGACAAAATCCATGTAACGAGAGCGGTGTAAATCTATGAAGTTAATGCGTTTTTCCAGAGGATCATAAATGATGTTATCAACATTGAAATCACCATGAATGTGGACGGAAAAAGGGGCCGATAGCTTAGCTTCGATCACACCGGCTTGCTCCAGTAATTCATTTAACGATGGCGAACGGTAGTCACCAATGTGTTGTACAGGACGATTAAACTCGGGATGAATTCGATAGACTTCGGGTAGCCGTTTTGTGGTTTGTTTAAGAAAACTGGCTTCTACGCTGCTATCAGTTTTGGTTTGTTCCCACACTTTTGTGAGCGTTTTACCTAACTGTTTTAAGGCTTCGTCGAGAAGTTCATCGGAACCTTTGAGTAGGATGCGCTCAAAGGTTTGCCCAGGTAGATGTTCAATCAATAAGGCAGCAGATTCACCGCGCTTTTGATAAGAGAGAATTTTAGGCGCAAGCCCCGGATAGATTTGATGCCAGCTTTCTACCCCTTGGCGTTCTTCTTTGACTTTGTCTTTAATACCATCTTTAAAGATGGCTAAGTACGTTTTATCTCCGAGCTTATTGTTTTTCTTGCGATCACTGATGCCAGAAATATTACTGCCTGAGCGAGTCTCGGCAATGGTTTCTACATCCAGCTTTTGTTTGTCGGTTCTAAAGTCACCCACCAAGGCGCGCAGTGACGAGTAGCGCTCCATCGTTACTGGTTGGCCAAGGCTTGCGGATAAAATGGATTCGCTAATCCGCATTAAGCACTGGCCCATTTGTTGGATGGCATAGGCCACCAACAGTGCACGGGATAAATGCTTTAAGGTTTGAGTGTTTTCGATAGCGTGTTCATATTGCGCAGAAACGTTCTCGTAGGTTTGTTGAAGTGCTTCTGCGATTCGGCCTATTTTTAACGCTTTTTGACTGTCCTTATCATCAATTGCGGGCAGCATTAAATCTAAACCTTGCTGGATTTTTTCCAACAGATGGCCAAGGTCTTGGTGTAAGTGTGTAGGCTCATCCATAAATTGGATGTGCTTCACGATGTCTCGCCCAAGCTCACTAATACGTTCAAGATCGGTGGCGATAAGTTCGGCACTTCGGTATGACAACCGCTGTTGAGAGCTGGTAGCACGTTGAGATAAGCGCTTAACTGCATCATCGTGGATACGAGTTTTTAGATTATACGCATAGCCGCTGCGGTCTAGGATTCGCCGGGCTTGGGAGAATTCTGGCGTCGCAAGAAACTGTTTCAGGCTACTTAATTGACTATCAATTTCAGCGACCAAGAAACATAAATTTTCCTTGATGTTTTTAGGCAGGCGAATGGTCATGAAAGCTACCTAAATAGATGTTTTTCTCATGATGAAGGTAGGTCAGCACGGTGTCGCTTAGGTACGTGGGACTGAATGTTGATGATGGAATTTCCTCAAAAGGAATCCAGCGGACATCCACTTGGTGATGGTCTGGCTCCGGCCCGTTTGCAGCCTGGTAATCGTCGGGAACTGTACAACGGAATAAAAACTCTAGTTGGTGTTGTAAGGCTTCAGGCGTTTTTTGTTTATAAAACTCAGCGACTTGCAACAGCTCGCCAACCTCCACCGAAGTGTTGATCTCTTCCAAGCATTCTCTTTGTAATGTCTGGATTAAGCCTTCGCCAACATCTTGCCCACCACCGGGTAAGGAATAACGATCGCCTTTGATAGGGTCTGTTTTAAACAGTACAAGTAAGGTGTTATCCCGAACAATTAGCGCTCGAGATGTGTTACGAATGAGGGGTAAAAGTTCTGACATGAAAAGCCATTTCCCTAGGTTTTCAGCATTTTTGCATAAGTTAAGGCTAAAGTCTGTGAGTCCTTGCGTGTGTCACAAAGGGTTCACGAAGTTTTCGTTTTTTCGACGTCGACCATTAATTTTTTCAGCAGTGTGGCGAGTTGCTCTTGCTCGTCTTGCTCTAACGGGCTGACTAAACGATGAAGGTTGGCAACATGCTCATCAATCAACGCATTAATCAATGCTAGGCCTTGTTCGGTGAGGTAAACCTTACAGCTGCGACGGTCATCACCACTGGATTCTCGATAAATCATCCCGCGTTTAACTAAGCCCTCGATACGTGTGCTCATGGTGCCTGATGAATACAATAAGGTTTTGTAGAGCTGAGTTGGCGTTAGCGGTTTTTGCGAGCGTCGTAGTGTTGCCAGTATATCCATCTCAATCGCAGACAAGTCAAAGCCGGAGTAAACGGATTCCATTGACGACTGCATAAATCGAGAAGCACGAAGTATGCGTCCAGAGATGCCCATAGGTGAACAGTCTAAATCAGGTCTAGCGTCGAGCCACTGGGAGAGTATTTGGTCAACATGATCGGTAGCCATACATAATCCTTTTATCTTTCTGAAAAGATACTTGACATAAAAGTATTTTGCCAGCATTGTTTAATTATCTTTCTAAAAAGATACTTTTTATAAAGGGTTTATTGCTCTAAAACACAGGATGACTTGGGCGCATGCTATGAAAAGCAGATCAGTGAGTTACCTCATGTTTATTACCGCATTAGCGCCGCTAATTTGGGGAAGCACGTATTTGGTCACGAGTCAGTGGTTGCCAGAAAGTACGCCGCTTACGGCAAGCACTGTTCGGGCGCTTCCTGCGGGTATCCTCTTGGTGTTGATTTCACATCAATGGCTAGCAGGGCATTGGTGGTGGCGGGCTGCATTGTTGGGTTTTCTCAATGTAGGTTTTTTCTTTGTTTGTCTGTTTAGTGCTGCCTACCTTATGCCTGGTGGGGTCGCTGCGATGCTGATCTCAAGCCAGCCGTTATGGGCGGTGTTATTGAGCGCATTGATATTGCACGAACGTATTACGCTGTTGTCATTAGTACAATGCGCTGTTGGGATTCTCGGCGTTGCATTGTTAGTCGGTGATACAAATGTTGTGTTGAACCGTAATGGCATTATTGTCGCTTTATTAGGTGCGATGTCGATGGCGTTGGGTGTTGTGTTGGCGAAGAAATGGTCGCCCCCGGACACTATAAGCTTAGCGGGTTTGACGGGTTGGCAATTATTATTTGGTGGGCTGCTTCTGGTGCCAATTGCTTGGTTCTTTGAAGGCGTGCCGTCATCGCTTTCTACGGTAAATATCTTGGCTTATGCCTATCTGGCAATTCCTGGTGCCATGGTGAGTTATGTTCTGTGGTTTTATGGAGTGCAAAAATTACCGACGGGCAAGGTGGTTATTTTAGGTTTTATTAGCCCACTAACGGCTACAGTTTTAGGTTATGCCGTATTGGATGAGAGCCTAACTGCTTTGCAGTTCATCGGTGTTTTATGTATCGGTGCAACACTGCTACTACCTTTTATGAAAACGAATAAAGACGTTCTATCTTCACGCTAAAAACAGCTTTTATTTTAAGAGGTTATGTTATGAAACTTGTTATCGTCTCAGCCAGTATGCGGCCTAAATCAGCAAGCAGTCGTTGTGCTCGATTTTTGAGTGACGTTGCAGAAACTGTAGGTTTTACCGATCGAACCATGATTGATTTGGGTGAGAATCCACTGCCATTATGGGATGTTGAACTCGGTGATGGTGCTGACCATTGGGCACCATGGTTGAAGATTAAAACACAGCTCCAAGCGGCTGATGCCGTTATTTTGATCACACCTGAATGGCACGGAATGGCCACTCCGGCGATGAAGAACTTTCTATTATTATCTAGCCAAAAAGAACTGGGTCATAAAGCCGGTTTACCCGTAGCAGTATCGGCGGCTGATAACGGGGTTTATCCTATTTCTGAATTGCGAATGACAGGGACGAAGAACAACCATCTGTGTTTAATCCCAGAGCAATTGGTTTTTCGTCAGGTTGATGATTTGATTAACGAGCAAGGCGAGTGCACCAGCGATAACTTTGCCGATCGTTGCCATTACACATTATCGTTGTTACACAAATACGCAGAAGTGCTCACAGACGTTCGCGCTGATGAACGATTCCCAAGTAGTACCCATGTGTTTGGGATGTAGCATTTGATGCTAGTGGATTGTTAGAAAAGCTAGTAGTTGTAAGAAAAGCTAGAAAGAGCAATGGCCCATTCTAGCTTTTTAGATTACTCGCCGTTAGATTTTTAATAACTGTCAGAGTGCGACTGACGCTGTTCAATGACATCAAGAGCGGCGACACGGTAAGCTTCTGCTAACGTTGGAAAATTAAAGATACTCTCAACAAAAATATCCACATCCGCGTCAGAGAGTAAGGCCATCTGGGCAATATGAATCAGCTCTGTTGCGCCTTCACCAATGATCATCGCCCCGAGTACTTTCTTACCGTGTTCATCGCAGATGAGCTTCAGCATACCGTCTTGAATACCTGAGATTTGACCTCGGGCGATTTCTTCAAACTTAGCACGACCGACAACGTATTTTCCTCGCTCTTTACTGGCTTGCTTTTCACTCATGCCGACGGAAGATAGTTCGGGAATGGAATAAATACCGGCGGGAATCAGTTGTGCCATTTTTCCGTTTTCAATATTAAAGGCATTACAGCAGGCACGGCGACCTTGCTCCATTGACGCAGAAGCGAGCGATGGTGGACCAATAACATCACCGGCAGCATAAATACTAGGCACTGCGGTTTGAAGTTTGTCGTTAACCTCAACAAGACCACGGTCATTGACTTCTAGGCCAGCGTTAGCGAGCTTTAAGTCATCAACGCTGGCAAGGCGACCGGCGGCACACAGGAGTTTATCTGCTTTGACGATTGTGCCATCTTCGCATTCAGCAACAACAGCATCCAAATCATTCCAGTAAGCTTTGACGACATTCTGATTGCCCAACCATGTGCCGCCCATGGCTTCAAAGGCGTGTACAAAACGGCTACAGACATCATCATCCATAAATCCTAAGGGGCTTGGGTAACGGTCAATCATGGTGACTTTGACACCAAGTGCTTGGAATATAGTGGCGTATTCGCTGGCAATGACACCGCCGCCAAGAACAATGAGGCTCTTAGGCAAGTACAACATAGAGAGAATAGAGTCGCTGTCAAAGAGGTGCTCATGATCAATGGCAACATGATCAGGGTGACGAGGGTAGGAGCCAGTAGCAATGAGGATCCGTTCGCCGGCTAAGGTTAATTGTTCACCACGAACATTCAGCACGTTTAGGGTAGTGGCAGAGTCAAAGCTAGCGCGCCCATGGATAATCTCAATCTTATTACGATGTAGCTGTTGGCTCATGTATTCATCGTGAGCACTAAGTACGTCCTCAAGCCGCGTAATGAGAGTTGCGAGCTCAGTAGCCTCATTGAGGGTGAAGTTAGCAATCGCCGCATTTTGGCGCATGTCTTTGATGCGTAATGCGTTTTCTCGTAGTGTCTTTGAAGGAATAGTGCCGCGATGAACACAGGAGCCGCCAATTTCACGGGTGCGTTCAATCAGCGCGACGCGCTTACCTAATTTAGCCGCTTGCACCGCGGCTTTTTGCCCTGCAGGGCCACTGCCGATGACGATAAGGTCGTAGTTTTCCATTTATTTCATCGCCTCCATCGCTGATTTAATCAGTTCATGACGCTGCAGTAATTCAGCGACTTCATCAGGGTAAAGGTTCACTTCGGCAAAAATGTCATTTTTAGCTAGTGTTTCTAAGCTTCCCTCTTCGGTGCCGTGTTCCTTTAAATGATGCGCAATAATAGCGCCTGCCACAACGAGCTGTGTTTGCGTTTTGCCACTGTGTGGTTCGGTATGTTTGTCGAAATACTCCACGACTTGAATAACGGCTTCGGGCATTTCCCATTGCTGAAGCACCTGGATAGCCACTGAATGTTGCAAGACGTTTTCGAGCGCTCGAATGTCTCTATCTTCTAATGTTAAGCCCAGGGTTTTAGCTTTTTTTAGTGAGGTGTGGACCACAACCGGTCGGCCAATATCGTGGAGCAGGCCTGCGAGAAATGCCGCTTCAACGTTTTTGCGACAGCTGCGGGCAACCTCTTTTGCCCATAAACCTGACGCTAACGAATTTTGGAGAATCAGCTCGATGTGTTTTTCGTAGCCAGGTGCATCGAACATGGCTGAGTTAATTGAGGCGGCTAAGGCGATCTCAGTAATGGTGCGCATGCCAAGCCTGGCAATGGCTTGCTGTAGAGAAACCATACTAGAGGCCGGGCTATACAAAGCGGAGTTTGCAATTCGCATCACATGGCCGGCAAGGGTTTGGTCTCGTTGAATGAGTTTGGCCAGTTCTGAGGCATCAGAATCCGCATCTTGGCTAATCCTCACTACTTTGCCGGCAACTTCCGGCAGCATAGGGACATCAATGTTATTGCCTTGCAGTTCTTTTTTGATGTGCAGTAATACAGTTTTAGGGGCGGAGTGCGTTGCAGTCATGTACAGCAAATCCTTTTAATGATTGTAATGAGGACAGTGCTTTAATGTGTTGAAGTGGCAAAGAAAATAAGAAAATTATCTTCAGTATAGAATTTCTATCGGCCGTAAACCAAGAAACAACAGGGCCGGAGCTGTGTTAAGCCGGAAGGGTTAAGTTAAAGCGCTATTTGAAGACCACTGACAAAAGATGAAACTCTTACTCTAAGTGCTGTCCCATTGGTAAGAGCTTATGAAATTAAGGAACAATGTAATTAAGAGCCTGCGAAACTAAGAACCTATGAAATTAGAACCAATGAATCAGAACCAATGAAATTAGAGCCTATGTAATTAGAACCAATGTAATAGTTCAGGAGGATCTATGGCGTTTACAGATGATGGACACGACTTAAATGTGCTTTCTGGTATTAAATCTGCGATTTTTCATGCTGAGACAGATACCTTAAACGACTACTTACAGCGTTATGATTATAACGCGCATGAGATAAATCAGTTTGCCGATATGGCCGAAATGTATGACCAGCTTAGTATCGCTGAAAACTTGCGAAAACGAGCTAAAGCCAAATCAGAATAGTAAAACCCTTTGCCCAAGCTACAGTCGCACTTATCTGGCTGTTCAGAAAAGGATGCCCAAAAAGGTATGTCCACAAAGGACATACCTGAAATGGTGCTAAGCAACGTCGCGTTTTTTATGACCTTCTCGAAGGTGATTCACAAACTCACCGCAAAGGGATTCACCGCGAAAAGCGAAGGCTTTGCCAAACCCTTTCACATAGCGACCCGTTTTTGGCGTTAGTCGAAAGAGTTTAAAGTCCTCAAGCTGACTTAAGCTATCAATGCGCGTACCGTGCCGCTGAGCTAACGCGGCAATGCCGATATTCCACTCATCTTCATCCGTTACAATGTGCTTGGCATCCACTTGATAGTTGACACGTTTGCGAGCGAACAGCTCTTGCGCAGTATCTTCATCCTCGATAATCAATACTGAAGCGCTACCGTTAGCCAGTAAGTTGCTCGCGTGAATCGCAATTTCGCTAATCAAAATATATAAGCAATCATCCCCGACAGCGAAAGGTGCGTAGGAGCTATAAGGACCTGTTCCGTCAGCGAGCAGGCTCGAAAGCTGCAAGCTTTTTCTGTCATTAACAAAATCGATAACTTCCTGTTGGACTTTGTTGTTTAACTGTTCCTTGGTCATTATTTTTCTCCTTACGCCGCTGAAGCATTCAGGGATTGTTGAATACGTTTGAAGTCGTTAACTTGCTCAGGGATGAGTGAGTAATCGTGTTTGCGGCCAACAAAAACTTTAAATACAGGCTCGTTAGCGGCGTTTTCAAACACGAATGCGTAACTTTCTTTGCCTCGATGTGGGGAGTCTTGAAAACTAACACTGGTGATGTGGTCAATTTTTAGATGACCTTCAAAGCCCTGACCGCCACTGCGTAAATTGTAATAACCAGAACCCGAATAGCCCTTTGGGAATGGCCCCTTGAACTCAAATACGGAGTCTTGATGAATAAGTACGACGGTGCAATTTTCCCACTGACCTAATACTTTAAGCAAAGGTTCGACTTGGCCGGAGGATAAGCGTGGAGTGGTAGGCATGGTATTTTCCTTAAAAATCGTAACGTACGGATGCAATAACTTCTCGACCAGGCTCATCTAACTGCGCCCAAGCTTGTCGATAGTGTTGATCGCTGAGGTTGTTGACCGTTAAGTCAACACTGAGACCATCAACTGAAGCAGGTTGCCAGCTGGCGTAGAGGTCAGTGATGGTATAGCCGTCATAGGTATCTGTGGATACATCATCGTTATCGGTGCGGCTCATATCGCGGGCGTGAGTTAAACGAAAACCGGCGCGAAAGTTGTTCGTGAATCCATAGCTAACATCCGCTTTGAGAGTGTCAGCTGGGATATTTGTCAGATCCTCGTCGGTGTTGTCGTCTTTGCCGTGTGTAATGCCGTAAGACACTTTTGCTTGTAGTGCGTCGTATTCATAACTGAACGCGATTTCGCCACCTACCAGCACCGCTGTATCCACATTGATCCACGTGGTGGTACCTGGGTCGAAGGTCATAAAATTAGGATCTTCGACGACTTGTTCAATGTAGTCATCGACTTTATTGTGAAAAACAGCGGCTTCGATGCCAAATAATCCGCTGCGGTTTAGGCTGCCGAAATTAGCCGCTATTGCGAGTTCCGTATTGGCTGCTTTTTCTGCCTCTAGGTCAGGGTTAGCGGTGAAGGTGTTACAAAATCCTGGCCCCATACAAAAGTGAGTGCCCGTTGTATAAAGTTCCTCTGAACTAGGGGCTCTGAATGAGCGGTCATGGCGTAGCGTTAATGCAACGGTTTCTGAAATATCCCAAATCAGAGCGGCCGAAGGAGAGAACGCACTATCTGAACGGCTACCTAGGTTGTCTGCTTCCGTTTCGAAGTAGTCATAGCGACCACCGACCTCTAATGACCATGAATCATTGAGCGGAATGGATGCTTGGCTAAACACACCGGCAACGGTTGTTGTGCCGTCGGGAGGATTCGGACGGCTAGACGCTCCGCCTTCACGTTCAGCATTAAACTGTTCTTGATATCCATCGACACCATAGATGATTTGAATACCATCAATATTAGCGATGTTGTTGAGCTTGATGCCGTATACGTCTAAGTCAGTACCGTCTGTTCGGCCGTCGCTGACACGATCTTCGTCCATGACCACGTTATTCCAATAAACGATAGCATCGGCATTGACGAGTGGTGAATTCGTGTCAAGGCTGTAGCCTAACGATAGGTTTTTGGTCGACTGATCACGGTTAATCAAAAAATTGCTCGAAGTAACGTTACTTGAACCATTTGAAGGGACGGCGCCTTCATTGTTTGCTGCGCGAAAATTAAAACGCAGGGATTGACCTTCATCTAACTGCCAATTGCCTTTGACCATCATCCCTTGGTTTTGAGAAGCCGAGTTTTCAAGCGCTTCATCGTTTCCGAGCTGAAAATCATCACTGTCACGGTAGTTGGCATTAAATAACCAATCAAAGTCATTCGCTTGACCGGCTAACGTCACGACATTATTGCTTTCGTGGTTGTTAGTGTTCACACCGGACTTTACGAAACCGCCAAAGGTTTGATCACCTTCAAGTACGTCAGTGGCGTTGATGGTTCGTTGTGCGATGACTCCGCCTAGTGCACCTGATCCCCATATTGAACTTGCTGGGCCTTTTACTACTTCGACTTCTTTAAGAAGGGAAGGATCTAAGAGGTAGCTTGGGCGGTGGCCTGACTCGAAAACTTGGCGTACACCGTCAATAGTTTGAAGAATACGATTACCTTCGAGCCCACGGATATTAACGGTCTGACTGTTTGGTCTTGAGCCTCCAGCAACAGTGACGTTGGCATGGTGCTTAACTGCCTCAGCAACCGATTTAGGTTGGATTTTGCGAAGGTCTTCTTCATCTGTTAAGGCCGTGCTTCGTGTTGCACTGGTTATGGCTAATGGATCACCGTAAACCGTCACGGGGTGGTTAGTTTCCGTTGCGTTTTTTTCGTCCGTTGTTTCTGCATGTGCGCTTATTGGGTTGGCGCTCATGGAGAAAATGAATAAGCCAATCAGTGGCGTGAAGACAAGGTTATTCACCGGCTTCATAAGCATTTCCTAAGTAGTTTTGTTGGTGTTGTTCTAGCTGTTGCTGTGGTTGTTATTGTTATTGTTTGAAGCGGACAGATGATCGATCTTTTTTTCAAAATACACGTAATTTAATTAAATGCAAATAAAAATACTTATCATTTAGATCTTGTTTCATTATAATCGCCACAACGACAATGAAGGATAGATAAGATGCGTAGTGTGGTTTTTATGTTGGGATTAGCTGTCAGCCTTTGGGCAGGAGCTGAGCAGGGAAGAGTCGTCAGTACAGACGCTAAAGTGACTGAAATAGTGGTTTCTTTAGGTGCAGGGGAACGTTTGGTTGGTGTGGATGTGACCAGTCATTTGCCGGTGCATTTAAAGGGCTTGCCAAATGTTGGCTACCACCGGCAGTTACCTGCAGAAGGACTACTCAGTTTACAACCTGATGTGGTGATTGGTAGTACGCACATGGGACCTGAAGCAACGATTAGTGCGTTACAAAGTAGTAAGGTCAAACTTGTGCAGTTGCCTGCAGCAGAGAACGCCAATCAACTGCGAGAACAAGTAGTCACTGTTGCCGAAACACTGGGTCATGAAAACGACTCAAGACAAGTATTAGCCGCGCTGGACCAACAAATAGAACAGCTAGAACGCCAGTTGTTAAAGGGTAAAAAAGTGGTGTTTCTCTTGATGATGGATGCAACCAAGCTGCGTGTTGCTGGTGTCAATACTGGAGGAGATGCGTTTATCCATTTGATTGGTGGTAGTAATGCGGTGGACTTTGCTAATTACCGCAATCTGTCAATGGAGTCGCTGGTGGCATTACAGCCAGAGGTTATCTTGATTGCTGCCGGAGATCCGGATTTTTCTGTTAAACAATTTTTACAGGAGCAGGGGGTGCTTGCTGCAACTCCGGCCGTTCGACAACAACAGGTTTATCGGGTTAATGGCAGTGCGTTAGTCGCGGGCTTAAGTTTAAGCGCCTTGTCCGAAGCGGTGACGATTACCTCCGCGGCTAAGGATCACTGATGCGCTGTGGCGCTTTGCCAACCTCAGTGGTGTTACTGCTGTTGTTGGTTTTTGGTTTGCTGTCATCGTTATTGAGTGGCTCGATAGAGTTACCGATCGGTGCGAGCTTGTTAGCAATTGTCGATGCAGCCCTCGCGACCTCTTACAGTAATTTATTGGATTTCCAGCAAGTGGTGGTGGTTGAGCTGCGATTACCGCGTGTGCTGCTAGCGATTGCTGTCGGAGCACAGTTGGCGCAATGTGGAGCGGTGATGCAGGGCTTGTTTCGTAACCCTCTTGCAGACCCGGGTATCGTTGGCGTGTCCTCAGGTGCCGCCGTAGGCGCGATCGTTGCGATTGCATGGCTGGCGCCGCTGCTTGGCTATTGGGCGATTCCGGTTTGTGCGTTTTTAGGCGGCTTAGTCACTACGTTTCTTGTTTATGGTTTAGCACGAACGAAAAACGGTACATCTGTCATGCTGATTTTGCTGGCAGGGATCGCTATTGCTGCCTTAGCCGGCGCCTTGATTGGCTTTATTAGTTATTTCAGTAATGACCAAACGTTAAGGGATTTGAGTTTGTGGCAAATGGGCTCATTAACGGGCGGAGACAGTGTGAACTTGAGCATTGCGTTTATTGTTTTTGCTTTGCTAGCCATTGCCTTTCAGCGACGAGCTGCTGCATTAAATGCGTTATTGCTGGGTGAAGCTGAAGCGAGGCATTTAGGTATTTCTGTCGAGCAATTAAAAATAGAGTTAATTGTTCTGACGGCTATTGGCGTTGGTGTTGCCGTTTCTTGCAGTGGCATCATCGGCTTTGTTGGTTTGGTTGTCCCTCATATTATTCGCATGATTACAGGGCCTGATCATCGCACATTATTACCACTTTCGGCATTGTGCGGTGCTTTGCTGTTAGTCATTGCCGACTTAATCGGACGACTAGTGGTGCAACCGGCGGAGTTACCAGTAGGGTTGGTTACTGCGTTAATCGGTGCGCCCTTCTTTATTATTCTCTTATTGCAAATGAAGCGTTCATTATGAGCCTACTTACGTTGTCATCGGTCGCAGGCTTCCGAGGTCGAAAACGCTGCATCAGTGTTGATTCTTTAACACTAAATAGTGGCGAGATGCTGGCACTAATGGGCCCAAATGGCGCCGGTAAATCCACGTTGTTAGGGTTAATTGCCGGCGATATTTTAAGAGAAGGGTTGTTACAGCTGCACGGCCGTTGTTTGAGCGACTGGAAGGGCAGTTATAAAGCGCGGCATATCGGTGTTCTGCCTCAAGCCAGTGAGCTGGCATTTCCCTTCACAGTGGCGGAGGTGGTGAGTCTTGGCTTGATGCCGTTATCGCTTGCTAAGCGTGACCAAGAACGTTTAGTTGGTCATAAAATGGCTGAGACTGATACCGCGCATTTGGCGGATCGTCTTTATAGCTCTTTATCTGGGGGTGAGCGCCAACGGGTTCATTTAGCGCGGGTGTTGGTGCAGTTGAGCCAAGCAGAATTACCACCATTATTGTTGTTAGATGAGCCTACTTCAGCCCAAGATATAGGGCATCAGCATCATGTGTTAAAGGTTGCGCAGTCATTGGCCCATGAGCAAGGGTTTGGGGTGATTTGTATTCTGCATGATTTGAATCAGGCGCTGCGATACGCCGACCAATGCGCTGTCGTAGCTGATGGCAAATTGCTTTCGCAAGGTGTACCGGAGCAAGTGTTAAACGCTGCGGTAATTAAGCAGTATTGGGGTTATCAGCCAGAAGTGATCCAGCACCCTGGTCGGAATGAATCTATAATAATCTGATTGATATAATGAAATATCAAAAATAGAATTTGATTATTAAATATAATATCGTGAATATTATTGTTGGTTTTTTATGAGTTGATCATAATAATTGATGATTCAATCACCAGAAACGAGTGATCGCAGACTGCGTAGTCTGGCTTGTGCGGTATTGGAATCTACCTTGGTTGTTTCGTTGTCACGGCCTTCCCACTGAACATCCCCTTCCGGTAATTCATCCAAGAAGCGACTGGGGCTAGTGTCGATAATTTCACCGTATTGTTTACGCTGTCGAGCAAGTGTCATAGTTAGCGTTCGTTTAGCTCGAGTGATGCCTACGTAGGCCAATCGACGTTCCTCTTCAATAGTATCTTCTTCGATGCTATTGCGGTGGGGCAGCAACTCTTCTTCCATACCGATCAGGTAAACATGTGGAAACTCTAGCCCTTTGGAGGCATGTAGCGTCAGTAGCTGAACACGGTCATCGTCATCGTCTTGCTCTTGTCTCTCCAGCATATCGATCAGCAGTAGACGAGTGATGGCGCTGCTAATGTCGGCATCGGGGTCTTCTTCTTGTAAGCGCTCTAGGGTACGACCTAAAGAGTCAACGAGAAACCAGACATTGGCCATCCTGCGTTCAGCTTGAGCATCGGAGCTGGTGTTCTGATAAGTCCAGGCTTCATAGTCGATATCGCGGATCATTTGGCGAATAGTTTCAATCGGGTCGTCTTCGTAGCAGCGGCGATGTATGCCTGAAATCCATTCACTAAAACGCTGTAATTGTTGGGTTTGTTTAGCCTTTAACAAAGATGATAAACCGATTTCACCACAGGCGTTGAGCATACTTATTTGTCGTTCACTGGCATAACCACTGAGTTTTTCTAAAGTGCTTGGGCCAATTTCACGACGTGGTAAGTTGATGATCCGTAAAAAAGCGTTGTCATCGTCTGGATTAACTAGCACACGGAGATAGCTCATGATGTCTTTGACTTCAGCACGGGCAAAAAACGAGGTGCCACCATTAAGCTTGTAGGGGATTTGGTACTGTTGAAGGCGCATTTCTATTAGGCGCGATTGATGATTCCCACGATACAATATGGCGTAGTCGCGGTAATGGCCTTGTCGGCGAATGCGTTGATCAAGAATATCGGCAACGACGCGGTCGGCTTCTGCTTCCTCGTTACGACACGCGATAACACGAATGGGGTCACCAGTATTTAGCTCGCTCCATAATTGTTTTTCAAAGACATGAGGATTGTTGCTGATTAAGGTATTTGCCGAGCGGAGAATCAGTTTGGTTGAGCGGTAGTTCTGTTCTAACATCACCACATTCAAGTCAGGAAAATCTTGCTTTAATTGCAACAAATTTTCTGGTCGCGCGCCACGCCATGCATAGATGGATTGATCATCATCACCCACCACGGTAAGCCCTTTGCGAATCCCAACTAGTAGCTTAATTAATTGATACTGGCTGGTGTTGGTGTCTTGATATTCATCCACCAAGAGGTAATGAATTTTGCTTTGCCAACGCTCAAGCACTGTCGGGTTGGTTAAAAATAGCAGAGTAGGTAAGGTAATAAGGTCATCAAAATCGACACCGTTATAGGCCCGAAGCTGACGGTTATAAAGGCCAAAGACGCGTGCGGCTAACTCTTGATGACCGTTCTCAGCTCGCTGCTCTGCTTGGCTTGGCGATAAGAGGTCGTTTTTCCAGTTGGATATTTGTTGTTGGATCATCTCCACCAAATCAGTATCTTCACCGGCATGTTGCATCATGATTTCACGAATCAAGGCGGCGGCATCCTGACTATCAAAAATTGAAAAGCCTGGTTTTAGACCTAACTGCTGGTGCTCTTTTCGAATGATGTTTAAGCCAAGGTTGTGAAAAGTGGAAACGGTCAGGCCACGAGCCGCGTTTCCTTTAACCAAGGTTGCGACGCGCTCTTTCATCTCAGTAGAGGCTTTATTGGTAAACGTGACCGCAGCGATATGCTTGGCTTTGATCCCACAGGTTTCAATTAAGTAGGCAATTTTTCGTGTGATAACACTGGTTTTACCGCTACCCGCGCCAGCTAAGACTAGCAATGGGCTTTGTACGTGATGAACCGCTTCACGCTGGCGTTGATTAAGTGAGTTACCCAAAGAAAACGACCTGAAAAGCTAAATAACGATGACGGATTGCCGATAGATTCTTTACGTAGTTTATCAGGCTTAATTCCACACAGAAATGCAGGTGAGGTTTTAGTGTGGCTTGTTTCGTCTTTGAAAGAGTAAGGATTTAATAATTATCCTGACATTTCATTAGCTTAAGGTTAGTCTTGAGTGAATAAATCGAACCATCTTTTTATGATGGCAACTGATAAACATGAATAATATTTTTTGGGATTAACGTTTTTATGTTATCAACCTATCAACACATGGATGACGAAGCCGCTGGCAGCACTGTCTCCATTTTGGTAGTCGATACTAGTCCTGAAGTTTCCCACCACATTCATGATTTGTTGTACCAAGATTCACCGAAGACCTATCAGATTCATTGGTGTGCGAGTATCCGTGAAGCGCTGTCAGAGCCACGAGACGAAGTCGCTTGCCTTGTTTTCCTCGACTATCACCTTGCGCTTACCGAACATAAAAATTACCTTCGACTTGCCCGTAAAAATCGTTTCCCCATTCCTATTGTGTTGATAGGCGATGACCTGAGCTTAACGCAAGAGCAAGAGCTTATTGCTGAAGGCGCCTCTGATTACCTTTCATCATCATCAATTGATCTTTATAACCTGCGTCGTTCTGTGCGTTATGCACAGGAAGCCAAAGCACGAGAAAATCGGATTGATCGGTTGGTGAATTTTGATCCGCTGACAGGCACACCAACACGAGCTATGTTGTTTGAAATGCTGGACAAGAAAATTCGTCAAGCCAAAGTAAAGCATGAAGAATTAGCTTTGCTGTTGATGAATATGGATGGTTTTAAGAAGCTGAGTAATTCGTTTGGTCATCATGTTGGAGATATTGCGGCTAAAGAAATAGTCTCTCGCTTTCAGCAAGTAATGAATCCCAAGCATGTACTTGCGCGGATTGCCGATGATCAATTTGCTATTTGTATTAGCGCAGAAAAAGTTGCAGAAGAAGTAGAGGGGCTTGTTGAACGTATCAGGCAAGTACAAGGCTTACCCTACCAACAACAGTCAAGGCAGGTGGTTCTAGGTTGTAGTATTGGCTGTGCCATCTACCCTGAAACAGCGCAAAATTTGAACGACATGTTGTGCCAAGCTGGGACGGCAATGCATAAGGCGAAAAAGGAGCGTGGTTGCTCATTTGAAAAATACAGCGATGATTTAGGCCAAGATTTAGCGCATCAGATCTCGCTTGAGCCTGAGTTGATGATGGCATTGAGACAGCACCAGTTTGTGCTTCATTATCAGCCGCGGATTGATCTAGACAAGCAAAAGATTATAGGTGCCGAAGCCCTAATCCGCTGGAATCACCCTACACGCGGTTTGTTGTCACCCAATGAGTTTATCCCGCTTGCTGAGAAAACAGGGCTTATTGTACCAATGGGCTATTGGGTGGTTTATAAAGCCTGTAAAGACATTGAAATGCTGCATCAAATGGGCATCAGCATCGACAGAATTGGTATCAACTTATCCTTCAGGCAGTTCCAAGATGATACCTTACTCCCCACAATTCAACGGATTATTCGCCATACTGGGGTTAATCCAAGCCAGATTGAATTTGAGCTTACTGAAACCGCCATGGCGTTAAATGAGCAGCATGTCGGCTATTGTATTCAAGAGTTGAGTAAGCTTGGCCTAGCATTTTCGTTGGATGACTTTGGTACAGGCTATTCTTCATTTGCGCATTTGCAGAAATTACCAATTAATACGCTTAAGATCGATCGATCCTTTATCCAAGGTGTGGTTGATACCGCGGATGATGCAGAAATAGTCCGTGCGATTATCAACCTAGCTCATAACCTCCGTAAAGATGTTATCGCTGAAGGCGCTGAAACTTCAGAGCAAATTCAATTTTTACGGGAATGTAATTGTGACCAAGTACAAGGTTACTTTTATAGCCCGCCAGTGGATTTTGAAAGCTTCTGTGCACTGTTAGGGGCTGAAGAACTTCCTGCTGTTGAAACCGCTACGCCTAAGGCTGCTAGCCTTTAGCCTTATCTTGCTTTCTGTAACTAATTGCCTCCATCAGGTGCTTCCTTTCTACGGTTGTTGAGTTCTCCATATCGGCAATTGTTCGGGCGACTCGCAGTATCCGGTGATAAGCCCGTACAGAGAGTTGTAAGCGCTGGATTGCTTGCTCAACTAGATTTTGGTTTTCATCGGTCAAATTACAATCTTCTTCGACTTCTTTGCCACTAAGTTGGCTGTTGGGTTTACCACGACGCTGCTGCTGGTTTTGCATCGCAGCCGCGACACGTTTTGCGACGACTGCGGAAGCTTCTCCTACTGCTTTGTTCGAGAGTTCGCCTTTTTGCAGCGGAGGGACGTTGACGTGTAAGTCTAGGCGATCAAGCAAGGGGCCTGAAATCTTACTTTGATAACGCTGAACCTTGTCCGGTGTGCATTGGCAACGGCCATTGGGGTCGCCGTGGTAACCACAAGGACAAGGATTCATTGCTGCCACAAGCTGAAAGCTAGCTGGAAATGTAACCTGCCGAGAAGCTCTAGATATGCAAATTCGCCCTGATTCAAGGGGCTCGCGCATCACCTCTAACACTTTACGATCAAACTCAGGTAATTCATCCAAAAATAAAACGCCTTTGTGAGCCAGAGATATCTCACCAGGTTTAGGCCAGCTGCCACCACCCACTAAGGAAACCGCCGACGCGGTATGGTGAGGACAGCGAAAAGGGCGCCCTAAATTGACACTAATATCTTGCTGGTTGGCGATAGACTTTATGGAGGCAATCTCGAGTCTTTCGTTAAGCGACAGAGGAGGAAGAATCCCCGGCAAACGGCTTGCTAACATCGTTTTCCCTGTCCCTGGTGGCCCTGAGAATAAAAGACTATGGCTACCAGCAGCTGCAATTTCTAGTGCTCGCTTTGCTTGGTATTGTCCTTTAACCTCGTTGAGATCAGGGTAGTTAGGGAACGATTCACGAGAGTCTTTTGGATTAACAGTGTATAGCGGTTGTTGGTTATGCAGGTGATGGCAAACTGATAAAAGGTGGTTTGCTGAAAGCACTTTGGCGTGGCTAACGATCGCCGCTTCCGCGGCATTTTCTGAAGGGATGATTAGGCTTCTTGCTGTTTTCGCACAGGCAATAGCGGCGGGAATCGTTCCCGGTGTTGGGCGTACGGCCCCAGAAAGGGCAAGCTCACCGACGACTTCTAAGTTTTCAAGATCGGCATCGGGGACTTGTCCTGAAGCGGCCAAGATACCGATGGCGATCGCAAGGTCGTAACGACCACCCTCTTTAGGTAAATCGGCCGGCGCTAAATTGACGGTAATTCTCCGCATCGGATATTCGAAGCGGCTATTGAGCAGGGCGCTTCTTACACGATCTTTACTTTCTTTAACCGCAGCAGCAGGAAGCCCTACAATCGATAGACCCGGTAAACCATTGGTGAGATGAACTTCGACGGTGACAGGGGGGGCATCAATACCGAGTTGTGCTCGGCTATAAACAATAGCAAGAGACATAGCTTACCTTCCTTGGAAGCAATGAGAATTGAGTATTAAGAATAGCTAGTAATACGTGGATTCACCGCGGTGGTCAACTTGGGTCACAGCATGTTTGAGGATAGCGCACCTTGTTCCAAAAGAGAGCACGCTACACTCATCGTCTGCCGGTTGTATTGCTTAACGTTTACCAGGGGGTGATGGCCCAAGGCGTCATTACTCAGCCGTTTTGTTGCTTTTTTCGAGCTCATCTAGGCGTTTTTCTAGTTGCGCGACTAATTCTCTAGTACGCATGAGCACGGCCTTTTGTGTGTCGAACTCTTCACGAGTAACAATATCCAAACGGGAGAAAGCTGACTGTAAGATCATGTTTGCTCCACGCTTTAACTCATCTTGAGTTTTCTGTGGTCCTTCGCCAAACAGTTGAGACAGCTGTTCGTTGACGTTTTCGATAATCTTATTAGGGGTCATGTTGTCCTCCTTTTCGAAAGAGCATTAAGTTGCGCCGATCTTATCAAATTTGTTGATTAAACATTACGGGTTTTTTGAACATCTTTGACTACACTGGAAATGTCTCTTTTTAAGGCGCCATCTTGGTGCATGCTCTTTTTTGGTGCTTCTGTTTGGTCGTATCCATAGCTATAGCTATCAGTATTTTCGTATTCAAACGAGCGTTATAGGTTTAAGTGTCTGTTATTTAAGTAAAAAAAATCATTTGGCATAGGTGATGCAAGTCGTGATGCCAATGATCATGACCTCTTCCTGATATGGACGCGGGTCCACATCAGATAATCCATCGGGAGAAAAATTATGAAATTGATATCGGCTGTTATTAAGCCATTTAAGTTGGATGACGTGCGCGAAGCACTCTCCGAAATTGGTGTGCAAGGTATTACAGTTACAGAAGTTAAAGGTTTCGGTCGCCAGAAAGGTCATACAGAACTTTACCGTGGCGCGGAATACGTTGTTGATTTTCTACCTAAGGTGAAGATTGAAGCAGCAGTCAGCGATGGCATCGTTGACCAAGTCGTAGAAGCGATTTCTAAGACTGCAAATACAGGCAAGATCGGCGATGGCAAGATTTTCATCACGTCATTGGAACAAGCGATCCGTATTCGTACCGGTGAGACCGGCGATAGCGCACTGTAAGTAAACTGAATTATTTAATGTTCAACGATGTTTCTCGCAGTTGCGGAAACTATCGGAGGGGAAATAATGGAATCACAAATTTTTGAACTGCAATATGCATTGGACACCTTTTATTTCTTGGTGTGCGGTGCTTTCGTTATGTGGATGGCTGCAGGTTTCGCAATGCTGGAAGCCGGCCTTGTTCGCTCTAAGAACACCACTGAAATCCTAACTAAGAACGTCGCATTGTTTGCGGTCTCTTGCATCATGTATTTGATTTGCGGTTACGCGATCATGTATGACGGTGGCATCTTGCTTGATGGCATCATGGGTGACGGTGTAGCAGATGAGTGGACTTATGCGCCATCAGCTGACTTCTACTTCCAGGTTGTATTCGTTGCTACCGCTATGTCGATTGTTTCTGGTGCGGTTGCTGAGCGAATGAAGCTCTGGTCTTTCCTTGTGTTTGCTGTAGTGATGACTGGCTTCATCTACCCAATGGAAGGTAGCTGGACATGGGGCGGTGCATCTGTATTTGGCATGTACACGCTAGGTGATCTTGGTTTCTCTGACTTCGCAGGTTCTGGTATCGTTCACATGGCAGGTGCTTCTGCAGCACTAGCTGGTGTTCTTCTACTGGGTGCTCGTAAGGGTAAATACAACTCAAACGGTACTATTTCGCCAATTCCTGGTGCTAACCTACCTCTAGCAACGCTAGGTACTTTCATCCTTTGGATGGGTTGGTTCGGCTTCAACGGTGGTTCTGTTCTAGCAACAGCATCGGTTGAATCTGCTAACTCAGTTGCGGTTGTGTTCTTGAACACTAACACTGCGGCTGCAGGTGGTGCGATTGCTGCGCTGATTACTGCGCGTCTACTCTTCGGCAAAGCTGATTTAACAATGCTATTGAACGGCGCACTTGCCGGTCTAGTTGCAATCACTGCTGAGCCTTCAACACCAACTCCGCTTCAAGCGACGATCTTCGGTGCGTTAGGCGGTATATTGGTTGTGTTTGCAATCATTACTCTAGACAAGCTTAAAATCGACGATCCTGTCGGTGCGATCTCTGTTCACGGTGTTGTTGGTCTTCTAGGTCTTCTATTAGTACCAGTGACTAACGATGGTTCTTCTTTCAGCGGTCAGATTATCGGTGCAATCACTATCTTTGCATGGGTATTCATTGCGAGCTTGATTGTTTGGGCGATCATCAAAGCGGTTATGGGCCTACGTGTTACTGAAGAAAGCGAATACGAAGGTGTTGATCTTAGCGAATGTGGTATGGAAGCTTACCCAGAATTCACTAAGTCATAATTGACGACATAGTTTCTTTGCGAAACTTGGGTGCCTTAGGGCACCCTTTTTTATGCCTGACGTTTATGGCCACTAGCATCGTATTAATGGCTGTGGTATCAATGAGTTCAATAATGAATTAGCTCATATAAGAAGGGGAATAGCATGAAGCTCGTCACTGCGATTATTAAACCGTTTAAACTTGATGATGTTCGTGAAGCTTTATCAGAAGTTGGTGTTCAGGGGCTAACAGTCACTGAAGTGAAGGGTTTTGGTCGTCAGAAAGGTCACACTGAGCTTTATCGTGGTGCTGAGTATGTAGTTGACTTTATCCCTAAGACAAAGCTCGAAGCGGTTATCGAGGACTCGTTGGTTGAGCAGGTCACTGATGTCATCAGCCGGGCCGCTAGTACGGGTAAGATTGGTGACGGTAAGATCTTTATTTCTAGTATTGAGCAGGCTATTCGAATTCGTACAGGTGAAACGGGTGTTGATGCCTTATAGGCCACCCGGGCTACGCTTCATGTTTTAGGTTGTGGTGTACAGCTGTATGGCCACAACTTCTCTATCGTTTATTCTGTTTTATCAAAAATCAAATCCCAAACGCCATGCCCTAGCTTTTCACCGCGTCGTTGAAACTTAGTGTCAGGACGTGATTCTGGCTGTGGAGAATATTCACCCGCGCCTGCATGATTGCGATAGCCTTCTGCAACAGACATCACTTCCATCATGTGTTCTGCGTAAGGTTGCCAATCAGTTGCCATGTGAAAGCAACCGCCAATGGCTAGTTTTGGCCGGATGAGTTGAGCAAATTCAGGTTGGACCATTCTGCGTTTATGGTGCTTTTTCTTGGGCCACGGGTCCGCGAAGAACAGTTGCAGGCAGCTTAAGCTGTTATCAGGAATGCATAGACGAAGTACTTCTAACGCATCATCTTGAAAGACCCGTAGATTAGTTAAACCTTCCTTATGGATATTATTTAATAAGCGGCCAACGCCTGGTCGATGCACTTCTACACCAATAAAGTTTTTTTCGGGCGCGGCTTTCGCCATTGCAAGCAATGAATCGCCCATTCCAAAACCAATTTCGAGCACAACAGGTGCATCACGACCAAAAATTTCGGTGTAGTCGAGTAGTCCTTGTTCCAAGGTTAAGCCGTATATTGGCCACTGTTCCTCAAGGGCTTTCTCTTGGCCAGGCGTCATTCTTCCCGCACGGATAACAAACGTTCGAACAGAGCGGTGGTGCTTATTGTCTTCGGTCATGAGTAGGGTCGAGTCGAGGTGACAATAACGACTCTGTGGTGGCGGAGTCGTTATTGTCAAACGTTAGAACAGTTAGTCTTCGAGTTTGCTGAGGTCGCGAACAGCACCTTTATCAGCGCTTGTTGCTAACAAAGCATAGGCTTTTAGAGCAGCGCTCACTTTGCGAGGACGGGCTTCAGCCGGTTTCCAGCCGAGCTTGTCCTGCTCGGCGCGGCGGTGACTAATCTCTTCGTCGCTGAGCAATAGCTCAATAGAGCGGTTAGGGATGTCGATGCGAATTTTGTCGCCATTTTTTACTAAGCCGATAGCGCCGCCAGCAGCCGCTTCTGGAGATACGTGGCCGATAGAAAGACCTGATGTTCCGCCTGAGAAACGACCATCAGTTAGTAACGCGCACTCTTTGCCTAACCCTTTCGACTTAATATAAGACGTTGGGTAAAGCATTTCCTGCATGCCAGGGCCACCTTTAGGTCCTTCGTAACGAACGATGACGATATCGCCAGCCTTTACTTTATCATCCAAGATATTTTGCACGGCTTCATCTTGTGATTCGGTGACATGAGCACTGCCCTCAAACACAAGAATAGAATCATCAACGCCGGCCGTCTTAACGACACAGCCATCAAGGGCGATATTGCCGTAAAGTACTGCCAAACCGCCTTCTTTGCTAAAGCAGTGTTCATATGAACGGATACAACCGCTTGCACGGTCGCGATCCAAACTGCCCCAGCGTGTGGATTGGCTAAACGCCTGTTGCGTTGGAATGCCCGCAGGTCCAGCGCGATAGAACTTAACTACATCGTCGTTTTCAGTTTGCATGATGTCCCATTTAGCAAGCGCTTCTTTCATTGTCGCGCTATGGACAGTAGGAACATCGGTATGCAGTACACCTGCACGGTCTAGTTCGCCTAGGATGGCCATAATGCCACCGGCACGGTGTACGTCTTCGACATGATAATCTTTAGTGTTCGGCGCCACTTTGCAAAGCTGTGGGATTGTCCGAGACAGGTTATCGATATCTTTTAAGGTAAAATCTAGCTCTGCTTCTTGAGCAATCGCTAACAGATGCAAAATTGTGTTGGTTGAACCACCCATTGCAATATCGAGAGCGACGCAGTTTTCAAAGGCTTTATGTGAGCCAATAGCGCGAGGTAATACTGACGCATCATCTTGTTCGTAGTAACGTTTAGCTAAGTCTACGATGGTGCGGCCTGCTTGAAGAAAGAGTGCTTCACGGTCAGCGTGGGTGGCAACCACCGTACCATTACCTGGCAGTGATAGGCCTAATGCTTCAGTCAGGCAATTCATCGAGTTTGCGGTAAACATGCCAGAACAAGATCCGCAAGTTGGGCAAGCGCTGCGCTCGACTTCGGCAACAGTCTCATCATCAACACTGTCATCGGCTGCGATAACCATAGCGTCAACTAAATCGAGCTTATGTTCTGAAAGCTTGGTCTTACCGGCTTCCATTGGGCCGCCAGAAACAAAAATAACAGGAATGTTAAGGCGCATCGCAGCCATCAGCATTCCCGGTGTGATTTTGTCGCAGTTAGAGATGCACACGAGTGCGTCGGCACAGTGGGCATTACACATGTATTCGACAGAGTCAGCGATGATGTCTCGTGACGGTAAGCTGTAAAGCATGCCGTCATGACCCATGGCAATACCGTCATCAACGGCAATTGTATTGAACTCTTTTGCCACCCCGCCTGCTTTCTCAATCTCTCTAGCCACTAATTGGCCAAGGTCCTTCAAGTGAACATGCCCAGGCACAAATTGTGTAAATGAGTTGGCGATAGCAATGATCGGTTTGCTGAAATCGTCATCTTTCATGCCGGTTGCGCGCCATAGGGCACGAGCGCCGGCCATGTTACGGCCTTGGGTTGAAGTATTAGAGCGGTAGGCTGGCATGGTGCGAGCTCTCCTAGGGTTGTTCGGAATTCGGGTTGGGCATTTTAGCAAGAGCAGGCGCGCTATGCTATGGCAGGTAACATGATAGTAAAGACGGATCTCTGCGTTATTTTTGAATTTTTTGATGTTTGTTAATTTTGCCAGAGAGAGGAGGCGTAATCTGTAATTGATCAATTAATAAACATAACTTTTCGAAAATGGGAGGAAGTTATGGAACAAAATATGGGTTACGTAGAACAAGCGGTACGTATGTTGTTAGGTCTAGCTATTGTTTCTTTAGCGTTCGTTGGGCCTCAAACTGTGTGGGCGTGGCTGGGTGCTTTGGTGACTTTTGCCGGTGCATGGGGTGTCTGCCCTATTTATACCTTACTCGGTATTAACCGCTGTGAATCATCGAAAGCTGAAGCGGTCGCTTAGCATTCGCTAAGGTAACTAACCTCGCCAAATCGTGAGCAACAGCGTAGATAGAAATTAAAAAAGCCTCCATTTGGAGGCTTTTTTATGACCGCGAGGTCGTTCTTTTCAATGTCGTTCTTTTCAATAGAGCTGCTATTTCATAATAATCTCTGGTCCCATAATCAATGTGGGTAGGAAAGTAGAAATAGCCGGTGCATAGGTAACTAATACCAAGAACACCATAAGTACCGCGACAAAAGGTAGCGCAGCCTTCACCACTTGCGCCAAGCTCATGCCGGTAATACCTGAGGTAACGAAGAGGTTGAGTCCTATGGGCGGCGTTATCATGCCTATTTCCATGTTCACCACCATGATGATGCCTAGGTGGATAGGGTCGATTCCTAGCTCCATCGCAATGGGGAATACCACCGGTGCGACAATTACCAGCAACCCTGAAGGCTCCATGAACTGCCCACCAATTAACAGCAAAATGTTAACAGCGATTAGGAAGGTGAACCAGTTAAAGCCGATATCTAGCATCCACGCGGTTATTTCTTGTGGAATTCTTTCCGCTGAAAGGGTGTGAGCAAAAAGCAGAGCGTTGGCGATGATGAACATCAGCATCACGGTGGTTTTAGTCCCTTCAAGCATTGTTTCTCGGCTTTTCTTACCAAAAAGCGCCGGGAAAAACAGCACCGTTATCAACCCAAGGTTCCGACCCCAGATAGGCAAGGCTGCCTGCAATGCGTGTAGTTTGGAATCTTGCTCATCCGTACGCCAGTACAGGTAAACCACACTTAATGAAACGCTGAAGACAATCAAGCTAATCCAGTGGACGGGTTCAAAGCCAGTTTCTGAGGTCCCCACGGCAAAAAATGTAAGTACCATGCCGACGATAAAGACCGAGACACCATACATTGTTGACCGAAAGCCGACATTGGCGAGTCGTGAGTCAGATTCTTTAACCCAAGGGTGTTCGTTCAATGGGCCGATGTCGCGGTAAATAAACAGTGCAACAAAGATTGAGTACACCGCAGCGACAATGGCGGCTTCTGTTGGCGTGAATACACCTCCGTAGATGCCGCCAAGGATGATAACCACGAGGAATAATCCCCAGCCGGCATCCTTACCCGCATGCACCCAATGTAAAAAACCATGCCACTCACCGGCAGGTAGATTCTTTTTGAGTGCCACAACATAGATAGCTAGCATTAACATTAAGCCTGCAAGCAAGCCTGGGATAATCCCTGCTAAGAACATTCGGCCGACAGAAACATCGGTAGCAGCGGCATACACCACCATAACGATAGAAGGGGGGATGAGAATACCTAGTGTGCCAGAGTTGGCGATGACACCGGCGGCAAAGTCTTTGGAATAGCCCATCTGACGCATACCGACAATGGCAATACTACCAATAGCAACGACCGTAGCTGGTGATGATCCTGACAATGCGGCAAACATCATACAGGCCAACACTGACGCCATGGCTAAACCACCGCGAAAGTGCCCAACGGATGCAATTGCAAAGTTAATTAGGCGTTGTGCTACGCCACCTGTCGACATAAAGGCTGAAGCCAAAATGAAGAAAGGAATCGCTAGCAATGTGTAGTGGTTACCGACACCAAATAGGGTAATAGCAACCGACGACAATGAGTCACTGGAAATAAAGGTGACAAATACAATAGATGACAGGCCTAGGGAAATACCTACCGGAACACCGATCACCAGCAGACCGAGCACCATCATAAATAAGATCAATGAGTCCATCTTATCAACCTCAGTCTTTAAGAATATTCTTGTTTTCTTCGACCAGTTCTTCGGCTTCATGGCCGCTGATCAAAGCTTCACGTTTGTTGGTGGCGATATCGACAAAAGCTTGGGTGCCGCGTAGCACCAATAGTGCTAGTCCTAGGGGTAAGGCCAAGAGCACGATCCAACGGTGTACTCGGGCTTTGATGTCGAACATTTCTTGTGCCCAAACCGGATAACGCAGCTCTTCACTCCCGATACCGATCTTGTACATTTTCTGCCAGTACTCTAGTGCGCCGCCACGAACTTCAACTCCCATCACTTCGAGCCAGACAGAATCGAGCAGGATCAGGCCGTAGAAAATCACACACAGTGCACCAAACAAGCTGAGTAGCTTAGCAATATGTCGTGGTAACGCCTTTAGCAGCAGGTCGACGCCCAAGTGTAGATTGGTTTTAATGCCGTAGCTCATCCCTAGCAGGATCAGCCAAGAAAACATGATCGTGTTGAATTCTAAGGCAGCAGCCCAGCCAGTATTAAATCCGTAACGAGCAATCACCTGCCCGAATGACACCAGCATGATCAAGCCAATGATGGTGATCAACAGATGTTCTTCGATATGATGAATGACTTTGTAGAAACGTATTTCCAGTAGCCAAATCACGGCGACTAGAACAAGTAGATAGAAATGTGGCCAGTAACCTGCCATCAGCTATCCTCCCAAACATAAGTAACCAGAAGCTACACTAAGCATAGCTTCTGGTTTCTGGTTCACAACAGCGGTTTTTTAGTGGCTAGCAGCTGAGTCGATAAGCTCTTTACCAATAGGCTTTTCAAACTGCTTCCAAACAGGCTTCATGGAGTTTACCCATTCAGTACGCAACTCTGGGGTTAACGTATTGATTTTGCCGCCGGCCGCTAAGATGTTTTCGCGGTTTTTGGCCTCTTTGGCTTTTACTTCTAGGTTGGCTTGCTGTGTAACTTCATCCGCAATTTGGAGGAATTGAGTGCGAACGTCTGCATCAAGACTGTCCAAAAATTCTTTAGACGTCATGAATAAGTAAGCAAGTAATTGGTGGTTGGTTTCAGTAACGCTGTCTTGAACTTCGAAAAACTTTTTGGTGTAGATGTTAGACCACGTATTTTCCTGTCCATCAACAACGCCTGTCTGTAGGGCACCGTATACTTCAGAAAATGCCATTGGCTGAGGAGATGCGTCCATCGCTTTAATCATCGCTTTAGCAACGTCAGACGTTTGAACACGGAATTTTAAGCCAGAAGCATCCGTAGGGTGGATCAGTGCTTTGTTGGCAGAGAAATACTTCATGCCGCTCATCCAATAACCTAGACCGACAAAGCCTACATCTTCCATCTCGTTCAATAGTTGGCGACCATCTTTAGACTGAGTGAAACTGATTGCAGCGTCGATATCTTTGAAGATGAATGGTAGGTCAAATACGCCAAATTTTTCTGTGTAAGAACCAAACTTAGACAGTGACGGGGCCAGCATTTGCACATCACCTAGTAACAATGCTTCAAGCTCTTTACTGTCACCGAACAGGGTGCTGTTTGGGTAAACTTCAACGCAAAGTTTGCCATTTAATTCTTTATTCACGCGCTCAGCAAAGTTATTTGCTGCAACGACTTTAGGATGAGTAGTACCGCCAGTAACGTGGCTTAATTTGGCGACAACTTCACCTGGATCGCAGGCAGCGGAAGCTAGGCCTGCAACGGAAGAAAGTGTGAGTGCTGTTAGAGCAGTGGTTAAACGGCGCATGGTTATGTCCTCATATTTTCATTATTTATTGCCAGCTTCTTTGTGCTGATCTAACGAAAGCTATAGCAAGGATTATTCCAAGGCGTGAATTTTATTTAATGTCTTTTTAAAACAGTAGGTTGAGATTTTGCTGTATTTTAGGCCGTTAGAACAAACGGTAAAATGGGTGGGATTTGACTAATTTTTTATGCGTAAATGGGTGGCTGTTCACTCATTTTGTGATGCCCGAGTAGGCTTGTTATTGTGCCAGAGTTGGCTTGATTAGTGTGATGGGGTGGTTAAGGCTTGAAATCATCACATCTTTAATTTTACCATTATGTTTAGCTAAGCTTTCTTCAAGCAGTAGTTTTTCATAATGCTCGACCTTTTCTGCAAGGTTAAGCTCTACAGGCTCATTTGTTGGTTTGATTAATTGGTCAAACTGGAAAATGCCAGCTTCGCCTAAAAGCACGTAGCGTTCAGCGACATTCCGTAGCTCGCGGACATTTCCTGGCCATTCGTAACGGCATAAGCTTTGTGTCTTTGCGGCGCTTAGCGCAGGAATTTCTTTCTGGTACAGGGCCGATGCGACAAGCGCAAAGTGTTGAAAGAGTAGTGGCACATCTTCAACACGTTGCCTTAATGGTGGTATCTCAACACTGACGACGTTTAAACGGTAATAAAGGTCTTCGCGAAAAACACCTTGTTGCGTTAGCTCTTTAAGGTCCGCTTTAGAAGCAGCAACGATTCTGAGGTCTAGTGATAAGGTGTCATTGGAGCCTAAACGTTCGATGCTTCGTTCCTCTAATACACGAAGCAATTTGACTTGTAGACTCATCGGCATGCTTTCAATTTCATCAAGGAAAAGCGTCCCCTGATGTGCATGTTCTAATTTGCCGATTCTTTTTTTCTTTGCGTCGGTAAAAGCACCTTCTTCATGACCAAAAAGCTCAGACTCAATCAAGTGCTCGGGGACCGCTCCACAGTTGATAGCAACAAAATTATGTGACACTCGACGGCTATTTTCGTGAATAAAACGTGCGGCTAAATCTTTACCGGTGCCTGTCTCACCATTTAATAAGATGTCTGCAGGAGTGTCGGCCACCTGATGTAGCAATTGGCGCACGTGATCAATTACCGTCGATTTACCAATAATTCTTGGCCCCGGAGCGCTCTGTGCTTTAAGCGCTTTTTTTAAACTCCGGTTTTCTAGGGTTAATGAGCGTTTTTCGAGCGCGCGCTTTACAACATCTATAAGCAGCTCTGACGCGAAAGGTTTCTCGATAAAGTCGTAGGCGCCGTCTCTCATCGCGTTGACTGCCATGGATATATCGCCATGGCCAGTAATAAGTATGATGGGTAAATCAGGGGCTTTGATTAGAGCTTGTTGTAAGAACTCAATACCGTTCATTGTCGGCATGTTGATGTCGCTGACGACAATGCCAGGCCAATCGTTGTCTAATGCTGCTAATGCAGCGTTTGCATCAGCGAAGGCGGTAACATCGTAACCCTCAAGCTGCAGCGTTTGTGATGTCGCGGTTCTAACGTGCAGCTCATCATCAATGAGGTAAACGGGTAGGGCTTGGTTGTTGGTCATTCGTGGGTTTGTTGACCGTGCTACTGTTTGTTTTTGAAGCGTAGAGATTCTTGATAACGCTCATAATCTAATTCGTTATCGCGGTGAACCTTTGACCATGATTCAATTTGGTCATAGAGAGCTTGCGCAATTTCTTTGGTTTTAATCTTTTGGTGAGAGCATGAGGCTAGCATGTCGAATAGCTGGCTGTGTAGCGTGTAACCTTCGACATAACCTTGATAGCCAGATTCAAGCATGCCGATTTCTTGTTCAGTGCTATGATCGACTAGTTGGTAATAGAGCTCGTCTAAATGGCGGATAAAGAGGGCAGGTTGTAAAGGGGTTAAGGCGCTACGAAGTTCATTGATGGTTGATTCCATCGTTTTATAGCTGACATAACAATCAACGGGTAGACTTTGAATTCCGTATTCTTTGAGATCTACCGCAGTAGAAATATTCCTGATATCCATGGCGAGCCTATTCGTTAATTTCAGGCCAAATGCTATTTAAAACCGTTGCTAGGTTAAAATGAAATGGCGCCATCATTGTCTCTACAACCGTATAACGAGAATCTTTAGTATCACGCAATACAGCTTCGTTTAAATGCTCACCATCAGCGTCGATAATGACGGATACGAGTGGGCACGGAGGGCTGCTACCGTGATCTGATATCACCCCAATTTCATTATTGGCGAGAGTGACCCATAAACCGGGTGGGTACATCCCAAGAACAGCATTGAGCGTTCGTGCTACCAAGGTATCGAATTTTACCTCGCGCTGCAAAAAAATTTCTTTAATAGCGTCCTTTGGCACGTAGGCAGGACGGTCTCCCCGAGGGCGTGTCATTGCTACATAAGCATCTGCAACCCGTAGTAGTTTTGCCCCTAGTGAAATTTGGCTGGCACTGAGTCCTTTAGGGTAACCTTTCCCGTCGGGCTGTTCGTGATGCTGTTGAATTGCCAGTAGCCATGTGGCGTCTTTTACTTCAGATTTTTGCAAAATGCTGCAGCTACTTGCTGGGTGCTTGTTGATGACTCGCTTTTGCCCATCATTGAGCGGTGATGGTTGCTTGTCGAGCGTATTTTCTTGTAAATCGAGCATGCCAATGTCTTGGGTTAAGGCAGCGCAGACAATAAACAAACGCTTTGATGCAGGAATGCCTAGGTGTTTGGCAATAAGCTCACAAATCACCGCCGTGAATAATTCTTTGATATGCCTGAATTCTGCGTGGCGGTTAAGCTGTAACGCAGCCAGGATACCTATTGGCTGTTGGGCGCAGGCTTTTTGAGTTTGATGAGCCAAATACATACACTTAGACGCGGTAGCCTTTGATGGCGACGTGATCATGGCGTGCAGGGTTGTTTGGATTTGCTCGTGTTGAGAGTCAACCCAGGAAAAAACGCTTAGTGATTTTTCAGCCTTATCTGTTTGGCTATCCACCTTTGCCTCCTAACTGGCAAATTTACGTCCCTGATGACTGCGAGTAATGCCTCAAATTCTAATTCGTATTTAAAAATCCGAAGTTATCAAGTGTAAGTCTGGGCTAAGAAAAATGCTACAACCATCTGAATTTACGTTGGAAAAATTAAGTAGATAGGTCGGCTGATCAGCTGCAGGTTACGTATAGTGCATCTAGGCTGTTTTTAATTCTAGTATAAAAATAGCACCTACTTCGGGGTGGTTAGTTGCACTGAGCTTGCCGTCGAGGTTTTCGACGATCCGCTGCGAGATTGATAAACCTAATCCTAGTCCCTGCTGGTTTAGAGGTTTCGAGGTATAGAAAGGTTCAAAGATTTGCTCAAACTGACCCTCGGGGATGCCAGGTCCACGGTCACGAAAGGCAATGAAAATTTTATTTGCTTCAGTGCGATAGCTGATATCAATATTTTTATCGTCGGATTCGACCGTTGCATCAATAGCGTTGCTGAGAATGTTAACAAAGACTTGCTCGAGCCAAACGACTTCGCCAATGACGGTAATACCATCAAGATTATCTGGCCAATTAATGACGATGTTTGCTTCTTCAAGACGAGCATAGAGGATTGACATAGCGCCATCGTGGACTGCTTTTAAATTGACGTTTTTGGCCTCTCCTGCGCTTTTGCGAGAAAACACTTTAAGGGGTGAAATAATGCTGCTCATGTGTTTTGTCAGCTGAGTGATTTCACTGAGATTGTTTTGAGTTGTTGCGGTATCGCCTTTTTGTAGGAAACGTTGGCTGTTCTCCGCATAAGCACGAATGGCTGTCAGCGGCTGATTAAGTTCATGGTTGATACCCGCAGCGAGTTGTCCCAGCACGGCAAGTTTTGCGGCTTGAATCAGTTCTTGTTGGGTATGTTGGTGTTCCGTGACTTCGATTTTTAGTTTTTCGTTGATGCGCGTAAGGTCTTTCGTTCGATCTGAAACCCGGGCTTCTAACTCATCGCGAGCTTGGCGTAGGTGCTCTTCATACTCTTTTCGCTCTTGGATGTCATGAAGCGTCAAGATGCGTTTTTCCTGATTTTGGAAACTGAGTTCGCTAATGCTGATTTCTATTGGGAAGCTGCTGCCATCTTTGCGGAAAACGTCTGTTTCGATAAGAAAGGGTTGATCGAATTCGAGAGTGCTTTCGGCCTGTGCCATCGCAAAATAATGATGCTTTGAATTACAGATGAGCTGCACAAACCGTTGTCCGATGAGTTCATCGTGGGGGTAGCCTAATAATTTTGCGGCTGTTGGATTAATGGTTTCGATAATGCCTTCTTCGTCGAGGGTAATAAGGCCGGCTTGGGTGTTATCTAAAATAGCTCGAACCTTGGCTTCGTTGGCGGCTAGGGCGGCAGTTGATTGTTGGCGAAACTTAATTCGTTCAGCAGTAATTCGTTGTTTTTGAATCAGGTAAGCAGTTAATAACAGTACTAAGGCCAATAAACCGATAGCCGACACAAGATAGCTGCGAACGGTGGCGTCCACTTCGGTGAGCTTCGCTAACGCGACTATATGCAAATCAGTTTCTGGCATTGGTTGGTTGATCATTAAATAATCAAAATGCGTTTGCTCTTTAGGGTGCTTAAGTGATGCGAGGGTCGACGTGCTATTAATAGATTCTTGCTCTATCAATGCGATAGATGAAAGCTGTTGGTCGGGGTAGCGTTTGCTGTTTTTGATGCGCTCAAGATCTGAAGGAGACAGCTTTTTGATGCTGTGAAATTTCCATTCGGGTAGCGTACTGATAAAGATCACGCCGTCATCGTCAGTCACCAATAGATCAAGAATGGGATCGCTCCATTGCTCCTCAATATCGTTCAAGTCAATTTTCACAACGACGACGCCAATAATGCCAATGTCATTATAAACCGGGTGAGAGAAATAATAACCGCGCTTGCGCGAAGTTGTGCCTAGGGCGAAATAACGCCCCTGATGCCCCGTAATGGCTTCAGTGAAATAGGGTCTATAACTAAAGTTCCTGCCAATGAAGGTGCTTGAGCTGTACCAGTTACTGGCTGCGACGGTCGTCGCTTCGGCGTCCATAAGATAAATATCTGAAGCGCCAGTGATCGCCGCGACCTGTTCAAAGTAGCGGTTTAAGGCTTCGGTCTGCTGGGCGTTTTTCTCAGAAGTTAGAAAACGGCTTAGGCCGTCATTCGTCGCTAATAAAGGCGGCAAACTTTGAAATTTTTCTATTTCGTTTTTTAGTGTGGTGGCGTAGCGCCTAACATCGGAATCGACCCGTTGTTGGAGCTTGTGGATCTCGTTGCTTTTGACCCACACAGAAAACTGCCAAAGCCCTGTGGCGCAAAGGCTCACAAACAGAACTAAGAGAACGAGTAATGCGGCTCGGTTGCGGGAGAAGGTTACGCTAGGCATGCATAACCTCTCTCGTCATTTTAACTAAGGGGGTGAACAAATACAGTCTTGGAGAAGACGGCATTTAGAACTGATCAGCCTTTCTTTTCAGGCACGTAGCCTTCTGCTTGGTCAAATTCATTGCCGCTGAAAAACTTATCCATTTGTTCAGCTAAATAAGTCCGTGCTTTTGGGTCAATCATATTCAAATGCTTTTCGTTGATCAGACGTGTTTGGTGATCAAGCCATTCTTGCCATGCTTGCTTGGAAACATGCTCAAAAATTTCTTGGCCTTTCGCACCGGGATAAGGTGGTTGTGCGAGACCTTCCATTTCTTTGCCATACTTTTTGCATTGGACCATGCGGCTCATTGCGGGGACTCCTTGAGAGAATCGTGATTTTGGCTGCTATCTTAACCCAGCACTATAACTGCGCCAATTGTTCTATTAAGCGTTTTACCGGAGCGGCGAGACCTATTTCTGCAGGTTCTGCTGGGTTGAACCAGCATGATTGCGGTGTTTCTTTGATGACACCGGTCTGAGGTGTGGCGCTCGTGGTTCGATAAATTTTAGTTTGGATGCTGAGCTGGAAATGGCTAAACGTGTGGGTCAAGGGTGGCAGTTGCTTTTCGCTCGCTCGATAACCCTGCTCTGCGCAGTGCTGAGTCAGCTCGTTTTCTGATTCGTGTTCAATAAAACTCCAGAGGCTTCCCCAGATTCCTGTTGGTGGCCGCTGTTGCAATAAAAGCCCACCTTGGGGGTTCTCCAGGATTAAAAACCAGGTCGATTTTTGCGGTAGCGTTTTTTTGGGTTTTTTCCCTGGATAGAGCGCGATAGTGTCATCTTTTCGCGCTTGGCAATCACGGGTTAACGGGCAAAGCATACAGGTGGGTTTGGTGCGCGTGCAGAGTGTAGCGCCAAGATCCATCATAGCTTGCGTATAATCAGCGACGCGTTCTGTTGGGGTATATGTTTCAGTCAGCGTCCAGAGTTTATTAACGACAGCTGTTTGCCCAGGCCAGCCTTCAATAGCGCCATAGCGGCTCAACACCCGTTTAACGTTGCCGTCGAGAATCGGTGCTCGAATGTTCTGTGATATCGATAATATCGCGCCGGCTGTAGAGCGACCGATGCCAGGGAGTTGTTCCAGGGACTCGACATCGAGGGGGAACTCACCATTAAATTGATTAACAATAATATCGGCGGTCTTGTGTAAGTTACGCGCGCGCGCGTAATAGCCAAGTCCTGTCCATAGGTGCAGCACCTGGTCTTGCTCTGCAGCTGCAAGAGCGTGAACATCGGGAAAGCGGGCCATAAACCGCTCGTAATACGGGATAACCGTAGTGACTTGAGTTTGCTGAAGCATGATTTCAGAAACCCAGACCCGATAAGCGGTTTTGTTCTGTTGCCACGGAAGGTCGTGGCGGCCATGTTGGTCAAACCAATCAAGGACCGCCGTTTGAAACTGTAAAGGATTCATCGCTGTTCGTGAGTGGCGCGTAATACGCGGTTAACCACCAAATAATCCTTTTAGTTTATCTTTTACTTTGTCTTCTGCTTTTTCTTTAGCGGCATCGACTTTCATTTCCGCTTTTGCTTTTGCCGCGTCGGCTTTGGCTTTTAGTTCAGCGCCACCGAGCTGTGCGAAAACGTCCTTCATGCCATCTTTATCAATGCCACAAAGCGACGTTGGCTTATCGTCAAAACCACCTTTGCAACGTAGTGGTAGCGACAAGTTGTGAAGTTGTTTATCGATCTGGCAATTTGGCCCTTTAAGCTCTTGTAAAACCGTTAGTGAAAGGCCGTAATCGAGGTTTTCTGCGGGCAAGTTGACCTTACCAGCACCTGTTAGGTTAACACCGGCCAATGCGGCTTTGAGGTCTTTGTTGCTTACTACGCCGTTAACAATGTTAGCTGAGGTGCTGAGGTTGCTAAACTCGGTGTAGTTGCTTGCGGCAGATTCGTCTGGCTTTTCGCCTTTTAGCGTCATGATGCCGCTACAAAGCTTATCGATTAAATTAACCCCTTGGATACGACCGTCTTTGAGACTCATGTTCATGTCACCGTCGAGTGTATGAACAATGTCGTAGATAGAGTTGCCTTCAGTTTGGTAATTGCCTTTCATTGTGAACACGCCGCTCATCAACTCTTTTTTGGTCATGTCTTTGAGCAGTCCGCCAATTTGCACTTTGCTGACGTCTTTGTTGATCGACATTTTAACGGGGGCCTTACGTGCATCAATGACAGCGCTATTGCTGAATGAACCGCTGTAAAGCTCGCCATTGATTTGTCGCGCGTTGATCAAGCCGTTCTTTGCGTCAGCTAACAAGCTTAAGTTGGTGACCGTGATGCCAGACGCTTTTAGTGTCGCTAACGCGATGTCCGCATTAAAGTTAAGTCCCTTAAGGGTATCGATTGGTAACAGTGGTGTTTTTGGGTAACGTTCGCCGCTCGGGGACGCTTTGGCTTCAGGCGCTTTGTCTGATGCAGGTGGTAAGTAGTCGTCGATCGTGATGCTGTCGCCTGCTAGCTTCACGCGTTGTGCACCGCTTTTCAGGTTATGGCTTA
>JBLXCH010000016.1:0-42543 GCA_048265065.1 Motiliproteus sp.
AGTCACCACATTTTCACAGTACGAAATTTATGTGTCTTCTGGTTCGTATCCTAGGTTCGGTGCTAACCAGCGTTCCATCTCGCGCTGTTCCATTCCCTTTCTAGCAGCATAGTCTGCAACTTGGTCTTCTGCTAGTTTACCAACAGTAAAATAGGCCGCTTCAGGGTGGGCAAAATACCAGCCACTGACCGACGCCGTTGGCAGCATGGCAAAGCTTTCTGTGATGCTGATGCCTGTTTGCTGTTCAATATCAAGGAGCTCCCATAGCAGTGACTTCTCAGTATGGTCAGGGCAGGCAGGGTAACCTGCGGCAGGGCGAATACCTCGATATACTTCAGTGATTAATTCAGCATTACTCAGGCTTTCGTCGCTAGCGTACCCCCAAAAATCTTTACGAACTCGTTCATGCAAGTGTTCAGCAAAGGCTTCGGCTAAACGGTCGGCGAGGGCTTTGACCATGATGGAGTTGTAGTCATCGTGATCTGCTTCAAACTCCGCAACGAGTTCATCGACGCCTACGCCGACTGTGACGGCAAAACCACCCATGTAGTCAGTTTTACCCGTATCCACGGGCGCTACATAATCACTTAAGCAGTGGTTATAGCGACCTTTGGGCTGCGCTGTTTGCTGACGTAAATGATGCAGCTGCATTAACGGTGTTTTACTGTCTTTTGTGTCGAATAATTGAATGTCATCGTCATTAATTTGGTTAGCAGGGAATAAACCCACGATGGCACGCGCGGTAAGGAGCTTGTCATCAATGATGCGCTTCAGCAGTGCTTGCGCATCTGCATACAGCTTGCGTGCTTCTTCGCCTAAGTGCTCGTCGTCTAAAATTTGCGGGAAACGCTTTTTCAGCTCCCACGCATGGAAGAAGAATGTCCAGTCGATATAGTCGACTAGTTTTTCCAAAGGGTAGTTGTCTAATACTTGGACGCCGAGTTGTTTAGGGACTGGTGGTGTGTAGGTTGACCAGTCGATTGGTTGCTTGTTTTCTCGGGCTTTGTCGATATTAACGCGGCGAGCGTCCTTGGCTTTGGCGTAATGGCGTTCGCGCGCTTCGATATAGTCTTGGCGAGTATCTTCAACGAACTTCTCACGCTGAGTGTCGCTTAATAACGCACTCGCGACTCCTACGGAACGCGACGCATTGTTGACGTAAACCGTGGGTGCTTTGCTATAGGCGGGCTCGATTTTAACCGCGGTGTGCATCTTAGAAGTTGTTGCGCCGCCAATCAGTAATGGGATGCTAAGGTTCAGACGTTCTAGTTCTTTGGCAACGTGCACCATTTCGTCCAGAGAGGGTGTGATTAAGCCGGATAGGCCAATAATATCGACATTTTCCTCTTGCGCTGTTTTCAGGATTTTATCTGAAGATACCATTACACCAAGATCAATAACCTCAAAGTTGTTGCACTGGAGTACGACACCAACAATGTTCTTGCCGATGTCGTGTACGTCACCTTTTACCGTTGCCATGAGGATCTTACCGTTACTACTAGAGGCAGCGTCTTCCTTTTCTTCTTCTATAAATGGCATTAAGTACGCCACGGCTTTTTTCATTACCCGGGCTGATTTAACCACTTGCGGTAAGAACATTTTTCCGGCGCCGAATAAATCACCGACGATGCTCATACCGGCCATCAATGGGCCTTCGATAACCTGTAAAGGGCGGTCATATTGTTGACGAGCTTCTTCGGTATCTTCTTCAATAAACTCAGTGATCCCTTTAACCAATGCGTGTTCTAGACGTTGAGTAACATCGTTCTCACGCCACTCTAGATTTTCTCGTGCGGCTTCGGGGCTGTCGGAACTGTTGAACTTTGCCGCAACTTCAAGCAAGCGCTCAGTGGCATCTGGATCTTTGTTTAGAATGACATCTTCAACGGCATTACGAAGTTCGGTAGGGATATCTTCGTAAATGGCCAGCTGACCGGCGTTGACGATGCCCATGTCCATTCCCGCTTTGATCGCGTGATAAAGGAATACGGCATGAATCGCTTCACGAACGGGGTTATTGCCACGGAAAGAGAAAGACACATTGGAAACGCCGCCTGAGATCATTGCGTGAGGCAGGGTTTCTTTGATCGTACGCGTGGCTTCGATAAAGTCGACTGCGTAGTTGTTGTGTTCTTCGATACCGGTGGCAACCGCGAAAATATTTGGGTCAAAAATGATGTCTTCAGGTGGGAAGTTGACCACCTCGGTTAACACCTTATAGCTACGTGTACAGATCTCGACCTTACGCTCATAGGTGTCAGCTTGGCCTGTTTCATCAAAGGCCATGACTACCACTGCAGCGCCGTATTGTTTAATTAGGTGTGCTTGGTGAATAAATTTTTCTTCACCTTCTTTAAGGCTGATGGAGTTAACAATGGCTTTGCCTTGCACGCACTTCAGGCCGGACTCGATGATTTCCCATTTAGAGGAGTCGATCATTACCGGGACTCGGGCGATATCAGGCTCACCGGCAATTAGGTTGAGGAAACGGACCATTGCAGCTTCGGAATCGAGCATGCCTTCATCCATGTTGATGTCGATGACTTGTGCACCGTTTTCAACTTGTTTGAGGGCAACGTCAAGGGCGGTCTCATAATCTTGTTCTTTGATCAGGCGACGGAACATGGCTGAGCCGGTAACGTTTGCACGTTCACCAACGTTGACGAAAAGACTGTCGTGCTCAATGGTAAATGGTTCTAAACCAGAAAGGCGGCAAGCAACGGGAATTTCTTCAGTGGCACGTGGGGCTTTACCCTCTACGGCTGCAGCAATGGCTTGGATGTGTTCGGGTGTAGTGCCGCAGCAGCCGCCAACAATGTTGAGGAATCCGCTTTGTGCCCACTCACGGATATGTTCGGCCGTTTGCTCAGGGGTTTCATCATATTCACCAAAGGCATTGGGTAAGCCTGCATTAGGGTGAGCGGATACATGGGTTTCGCTGATGCGGGAAAGCTCTTCAACATATTGGCGAAGTTCCGCAGCACCTAAGGCGCAATTTAAACCGATTGAAATGGGTTTGGCGTGGCGGACGGCATTCCAAAAGGCTTCTGTGGTTTGACCCGACAGCGTGCGGCCTGAAGCGTCGGTGATCGTCCCTGAAATCATTACAGGCAACCGTTCGTTGCGGTCTTTGAACGTTTGCTCGACGGCAAATATTGCCGCTTTTGCGTTGAGCGTATCAAAAATGGTTTCTATCAGAATAATGTCTGAACCACCGTCAATTAAGGCGTTAGTTGCTTCGATGTATGCTGTGACGAGTTGGTCAAAAGTGACGTTACGACTAGCGGGATCGTTGACATCAGGCGATATGGACGCTGTGCGGTTGGTTGGACCTAATACGCCAGCAACATAGCGAGGCTTGTGTGGCTCTTTTGCCGTAAACTCATTAGCACAGGCTTTGGCTAGCTTCGCTGCTTCAAAGTTCATTTCATAGGAAAGCTCAACCATATCGTAATCAGCCATGGCAATGGCATTGGCGTTAAACGTGTTGGTTTCAAGAATATCTGCGCCTGCAGCTAAATAAGCACGATGAATTTCTTTAATGATTTGAGGCTGCGATAGTACCAATAGGTCGTTGTTGCCTTTTAGGTCGCTTGGCCAATCAGCAAAACGTTCACCGCGGTAATCTTCCTCAGCGAGCTTGTACTGTTGAATCATCGTGCCCATACCGCCATCTAAGAGCATGATGCGGTTTTCTAAAATGCTTTTTAGCTGTTCAGCAACGGATTGAGACACTGCGATGAATTCCTGTGGAAGTTGAAAACGTAAGTATTTGAGTAGGCTGTATTTTACTCATAAATTACAAGAAAGTATTGAAAACGGTTCATCTGAACGTGAATAAGTTTGTAGTTGGGGTTCTGCTTATTTGTCGTTGATGTGGTGATAATTAAGCAGGTTGATAGGTGTTCTCTTTATAAGATCGCCTTCAATAATTGCTTTATAGCGCTTCCTTTGGAATACTTGCGCGTTTTTTGATGGTGCCTCATGCCTTAGGTTGGCAACGGGACTCTTTACGTTTTCTGTTATATAACTGCTGTTAAGGTTAGGTTGGAGTCAGTATATATGGCTGATAAGAACAAGTTTGCTCAGGTCAGTTTGGAAAATCTGTACCGAATCTTCACTGTTCCAGAAGGTCCTGAGTCAACACTTAGACAATTGGATGATGCGATCTCCAGCAATATGGCGGGATTTCTGCAGAAGCATATTGTCGCTGAAGAAACCAATTTAGGAAGAATTGAACGTGACTTCTCGGATACTGTTATTCCAGAAGAACCTACGTTTGTCTCTGAACATACGGATTTCTTATTAAATAAAGTGGTGGCGCAGTCTGTGCACACCTCTGCGCCTAGCTTTATAGGGCATATGACATCGGCTTTGCCTTATTTCATGATTCCTTTATCTAAAATCATGATTGCGCTCAACCAGAATCTGGTTAAGACCGAAACCTCCAAAGTATTTACGCCTTTAGAGCGCCAAGTGGTAGGTATGCTGCATCGTCTTATTTATCAAGATAATGAAAGCTTCTACCAGCATTGGCTGCATAACAGTGCTCAACATTTAGGGACTTTTTGCTCTGGTGGTACGGTAGCTAATATTACTGCGTTATGGGCAGCTCGAAATCATACTTTTGGCCCAGAGGGTGACTTTAAAGGCATATCTCATGAAGGTGTCTTTAAAGCCTATCGCCATTATGGGTGTGAAGGCGCAGCGGTTTTAGTGTCAAAACGTGGTCATTACTCATTGAGTAAGTCGGTTGACGTTTTGGGATTAGGGCGTGATGAAATAATTAGCATAGAAACCGATTCGCAAAATCGTATGAGTGTTCCTCACTTGCGTGAGGCGATCGCTTCTTTGAAGCAAAAACGGATCAAACCGATCGCTATTGTGGGGATTGCTGGTACGACAGAAACCGGTAATGTCGACCCGTTAGATGAGATAGCCACTGTTGCAGAGCAGGAGGGTATACATTTTCATGTTGATGCGGCGTGGGGCGGACCTACCTTATTTTCACGTCAATACGGTGGCAAGCTCAAAGGTATTGAGCGTGCTGATTCAGTGACATTGGATGCCCACAAGCAGTTGTATGTTCCTATGGGGGCAGGGTTGGCTTTATTTAAAGATCCTAAAACACTCAACAGTATTGAACATCATGCACAGTATATTATTCGTCAAGGTTCTAAAGATTTAGGTTCCAATACCCTAGAAGGGTCGCGTCCAGGTATGGCGATGCTGGTGCATTCAGCATTGCATATTATTGGTCGTGGTGGCTACGAAATGCTTATAGATCAAGGCATTAATAAAGCGCGAGCTTTTGCTGAGATGATTAGTCGTCATCCTGAATTTGAGCTTATTAGTGAGCCTGAATTGAATATTCTCACGTATCGTTGGGTGCCTGAGAATGTGCAAGCGTTACTGGGCCGTTGTGATGATGCCGCCCGCCATAAGATTAATACGTTGCTTAATTTGCTGACGCGGGATCTGCAGCGTGTGCAGCGTGAGAATGGTCGTTCGTTTGTATCTCGTACTCAACTAACGCCTGATCACTATGGCCAGCAAACGATTACCGTTTTTCGGGTAGTTATTGCTAACCCGTTAACGACGGAAGAAATACTAGAAGATGTGCTGAGCGAACAATGCGAAATTGCAGCCAGTGACGTGCGATTGAAGCGAAGAATGGATGAGCTCCATCAGCTGATTAATTCATCGGCCGCATAGCTTGGTCTTGCGTTTTTTTGCTGATTAACGTGGCTAGTATTTTTTAGACTAAATTCAACGTCATAAAAAACCCCGCTGTTGCGGGGTTTTTTGTCTCTGCTATATCGAGATCAGTATGACCTTAACCAGGGTAGTCACGTTTTTGTGGGCCAGTGTATAGCTGGCGTGGACGACCGATGCGGTTCGGGCTGCTATGGAACTCGTTCCAATGAGTAATCCAGCCGATAGTACGTGCTACAGCGAAGATAACGGTAAACATGTTGGTTGGGATACCAATGGCTTTAAGGATAATGCCTGAGTAGAAATCAACATTTGGATAAAGCTTACGTTTAATGAAGTATTCGTCTTCAAGCGCAATCTTTTCAAGCTCTTTGGCGATCTTCAACAAAGGATCGTTTTCAACACCAAGTTCTTTTAGTACTTCGTCACAAGACTCTTTAAGTACAATGGCACGCGGGTCAAAGTTGCGATATACGCGGTGACCAAAGCCCATTAAACGGAACGGGTCATTAGGATCTTTGGCTTTCTCAATGAACTCAGGAATGCGTGATGCATCACCGATTTCACCAAGCATTTTTAGTACTGCTTCGTTGGCGCCGCCGTGTGCAGGGCCCCAAAGCGCAACAATACCAGCAGCAACACAAGCAAACGGGTTAGCACCAGAAGAGCCCGCTAGACGAACAGTTGATGTTGACGCGTTTTGTTCATGGTCAGCATGCAGCACAAAGATACGGTCCATTGCTTTGGCGATAACTGGGTTGGGAACATATTCTTCACAAGGGTTGCCAAACATCATGTAAAGGAAGTTCTCAGAGTAGCTGAGCTCATTCCGTGGGTACATGAAAGGTAAGCCGAGTGAGTATTTGTAGCACATTGCTGCCAATGTTGGGACTTTAGCAACAAGACGGTAAACACATGTCGAACGATGTTCCGCGTCATCAATGTCTAGCGAGTCATGGTAGAAGGCTGAGAGTGCACCCACGCAAGCACACATGATTGCCATCGGGTGAGCATCGCGGCGGAAACCGTTGAAGAAGTGAACCATTTGTTCATGAATCATTGTGTGATTCTTGATGTTGCTGATGAATTGATCTTTCTCTTCAGCGTTTGGCAGTTCACCGTTTAATAGTAAGTAGCAAACTTCCATGAAGTCTGACTTGGCAGCAAGTTGCTCGATAGGGTAGCCGCCATGAAGTAACACACCGTTTTCGCCATCAATAAATGTAATTCTAGATTCACAGGCGGCGGTGGAGACAAAACCGGGGTCGTAAGTGAAAAGGCCTTGTTTCGTTAAAGCACGAACGTCTACAACGTCGGGACCTTCAGTACCATGCAGGACAGGGAGTTCAATAGTCTCCTCGACACCGTCAATCTTCAGGTATGCTTTTTTATCAGCCATAGCGGCTCCTATTTTTACTAATGCGCATGAGAGCAGAACAGCGGATAACCAAAAAAGCCCCTGTTCATTGACATGCAAATTGAGTGGAATCTTTGCAAAGTTAGTGAATTGTTCTCACTTTTCGGTGGCGATACCGTATAGTCAGGCAGGGCTAATGTCAATGACAACTACCTTTACGCATGCTTCGTTGCACGCTAGAAATATCTGAAAAGTGGTTAAATTAAGCAAATCCAATTGCTTCGGATAACCGTAACAGAGTTGTGGTTAATTTGTTATGGGTTTTCTGTGCGATTATTTATGGATTCGTGTTTGTTTATACAATTCCATGTGCCTATAATCAGATAACCGTCCGGCTATTTGTTGATAATAATTCCTATTCAAAACAATTCGTTATTGGCGGGCAGCACGATTTTCTAATTATCTTAATTAATGACTCAACAATGTGAATTAGAGCCGTGAATAAAAAAAGACCAGTCAATTTAGATTTAGCAACTATCCGCCAACCACTGCCCGCTATCGCGTCGATTTTGCATCGAGTGACGGGGATTATCCTTTTCGTGGGTTTGGCATTCCTCTTCTACGCGTTTGATCTTTCACTAGAGTCTGCCGAAGGCTTTGCTGCTGTTGTCGCTATGTTCGAGGACAACTTTATTGCGCAGTTTATTGCGTGGGGTTTGCTATCAGCGTTGGGTTACCACATAGCAGCAGGTGTTAAACATTTAATAATGGATATGGGGTTTTGCGAAGAGCTTGAGTCAGCAGAACTTGCTGCTAAAGCTGTGTTTGTGATTGCCGCCATTGGTGTTGTGCTAGCAGGGGTTTGGGTATGGTAACGTCAATTACGAGTTTTGGTCGCAGTGGTTTATACGACTGGATGTTTCAGCGGGCAACAGCGATAGTTTTGTTCATATATACCGTTGTTATTATCGGTTACCTAATATGCAACCCTGATCTCACTTATACCGAGTGGCGTGCGTTTTTTGATCTGACGTGGGTTCGTGTTTTTACAATGCTGGTGCTCTTGTCTATCAGTGTCCATTCTTGGATTGGACTCTGGTGTGTGTCGACAGACTATATAAAGCCAACGGGCTTTCGGTTCTTGTTTCAAACGATCTGTGGTCTGGCGATGTTTGCATTTTTGGTGTGGGGCGTACAAGTGCTCTGGGGACTATAAGGCCTGGGTGGTCTTGGTAGTTAAAGAGGGTGCAGGATTTGGGGAAGATAAAGAATGTCTAAGCTTCGTACGTTAAGTTATGACGCGATTGTTGTTGGCGGCGGTGGTGCTGGGATGCGAGCTGCATTGCAGCTGGCGCAGTCTGGGTTAAAAACCGCGTGTGTTACTAAAGTGTTCCCGACACGTTCTCATACAGTTTCAGCACAAGGTGGTATTACCTGTGCTATAGCAAGTGCCGATCCCAACGATGATTGGCGCTGGCACATGTACGATACGGTAAAAGGCTCTGATTACATCGGCGATCAAGACGCTATTGAATATATGTGTAGCGTTGGCCCGCAAGCTGTCTTTGAGCTTGACCATATGGGGATGCCTTTTTCTCGTACGGAAGTTGGCCGAATTTACCAGCGCCCCTTTGGCGGCCAGTCTAAAAACTTTGGCGAAGGTGGTCAGGCGGCCAGAACCTGTGCAGCAGCGGATCGAACCGGTCACGCGCTTTTGCATACGTTATATCAAGCCAACCTTAAAGCGGGTACAACCTTCTATAACGAGTGGTACGCCGTCGATTTAGTGACAAATGCGCAGGGGGCAGTTGTCGGTTGTATTGCGATCTGTATTGAAACCGGTGAAACCGTTTACATTAAAGCTAAAGCGACCGTCCTTGCGACAGGTGGCTCGGGCCGTATCTACCAATCTACAACAAATGCATTGATCAATACGGGTGATGGTGTTGGCATGTCTTTGCGTAAAGGTTACCCCGTTCAAGACATGGAAATGTGGCAGTTTCATCCCACCGGAATTGCGGGCGCAGGGGTGTTGGTGACAGAAGGCTGCCGGGGTGAGGGTGGTTATCTCATTAATAAAGATGGCGAGCGTTTTATGGAGCGCTACGCACCTAATGCCAAAGATCTAGCAGGTCGAGATGTCGTTGCTCGCTCAATGATTTTAGAAATCTTAGAAGGTCGTGGTTGTGGGCCTGATGGCGACCATGTTTATTTGAAACTTGATCATCTTGGTGAAGACGTTCTACATAGTCGTTTGCCTGGTATCTGTGAGCTATCAGAAACCTTTGCGCATATTGACCCTGTGAAAGAGCCGATTCCTGTGATTCCAACCTGCCATTATATGATGGGTGGTATTCCGACGAATGTGGGTGGGCAGGCGTTAACCATCGATGCTGAAGGTAATGACCAGCTCATTGATGGTTTGTTTGCCTGTGGCGAAGCTGCGTGTGTCTCGGTGCATGGGGCGAACCGTTTAGGTGGTAACTCATTATTGGATCTTGTCGTTTTTGGTCGTGCGGCAGGTTTGCAAATCGAGAAGATGCTCAGCGAGGGTTATCACCTCGATGACGCTACTGACGATGATCTCGATCGGGCGATGGTTCGTCTTAATAAACTGAATAACAGCACGAGTGGCGAGAGTGTTGCTGATGTTCGTGCTGAGTTACAGAAAACCATGCAGCTGTATTTCGGCGTCTTCCGTGACGGCGATAGTATGCAAACCGGTTTAGAGCTGTTGAAAGAGATCAGAAATAAAACAGAAAATTTGTATTTAGAAGACAAAACACAAGCGTTTAATACCGCACGTATTGAAGCGCTGGAATTGCAAAACTTAATGGAAGTGGCCGAAGCAACGGCAATCGCTGCTGAAGAGCGTAAAGAAAGCCGCGGTGCTCATGCGCGAAATGATTTCACGGAGCGAGATGACGAGAATTGGTTGAAGCATTCAATCTATTTCCCGACTGAGAAAAAAGTTGGCAAACGGGATGTCAACTTTGCGCCTAAGACGATGGAACCATTCCCGCCCAAAATCAGAACATACTAGAGGTTGGGTTGACTATGTTGGTCAGTGTATATCGCTATAACCCTGAAACAGATGATGCTCCTTATATGCAGGATATCCATATTGATATTCCTGGCGGGAAGGACATCATGGTTTTAGATCTATTGCAGCTATTGAAAAATAAAGACTCTAGCCTTACTTATCGTCGTTCATGCCGAGAAGGTGTTTGTGGCTCTGATGGTATGAATATTAATGGCAAAAACGGCTTAGCGTGCATTACGCCGCTGTCTAGTGTGGTGAGAAAGGATAAGCTTGTTTTGCGCCCGTTACCGGGATTGCCTGTTATCCGTGACCTCGTTGTCGATATGAGCCAGTTCTACGCGCAATATGAAAAAATTAAGCCCTATTTAATTAATGATACGCCGTTGCCAGCTATTGAGAGATTGCAGTCACCTGAAGATCGAGAAAAGCTCGATGGTCTGTATGAGTGCATACTCTGTGCGTGTTGTTCGACAGCTTGTCCTTCATTCTGGTGGAATCCTGATAAGTTTATCGGTCCTTCCGGCTTACTACAGGCCTATCGTTTTCTCGCTGATAGTCGTGATACAGCAACTAAAGAGCGGCTTTCCGACCTTGATGATCCCTTCAGCGTTTTTCGTTGTCATGGCATTATGAATTGTGTCAATGTCTGCCCCAAAGGACTCAATCCTACTAAGGCGATTGGGCATATTCGGAACATGCTTTTGCAGCAAGCAACGTAATTAAATAGAAAGCGGACATTGTCCGCTTTTTTTTTATCCTAAATATGACCTTTCTATTTGTTTGTTTGTCCTAGTTTTGTTCATATAGAGGGTAAAAGAAATTTTAGTTTCTTAAAACAATGTTGCGCTTATCAGAAGCCAATCTACTCTTATAAAAAGAATGACTAAATTTTTCTCTTGGTTATGTAGTGTTTCCCGTTAAGATCACGGAAAAAATGTCGCTACGCAATGATATAAACGCCGTTTCATCGCGTGAAATGGTTTATTGTTTTTGATAGGCAGGATCAACCAACAGGGCTATTGATAATGCACGAAGGCATCATGGAGTTAATGTGGAAAACATCTCACTTATCCGGTGGGAATGTTGCTTACGTTGAAGAGTTGTATGAATTGTTTTTACGGGATCCGAATCAGGTCCCGGCCGAATGGAGAGAAGAGTTTAATAGACTTCCTCACCTGCAAGATCAAGTCTCCCAAGATGTCCCCCACTCAACAGTGCGTGAACAGTTTTTGCATCTGGCAAAAAATAAGAAGCGTACCACACCTGTTGCAATGTCGAGCGTAAGTACTGATCACGAGAAAAAACAGGTTCGAGTACTTCGAATGATTAACGCCTATCGAGTGCGAGGCCATCAGGTCGCTGCCCTTGATCCGTTAGGTTTGCAAGAGCGTGAACACGTCCCTGACCTTGACTTGAAATTCCATGAGTTAACCGATGCCGATTTGGATTCTAGCTTTCAGCTGGGTTCGTTGTTTTTTGGTCCCGAAGAAGCACCGCTTCGAGATATTCTCGATGGCCTCAAAGAAACTTATTGTACAACGGTAGGTGCAGAGTTCATGCATATCGTTGATACACAGGAAAAACGCTGGATTCAGTCAAGAATAGAACCAGTACACAGTCATCCTAAGTTTGATCCTGAATATCGAAAACACATATTAGAGCGCTTAACCGCGGCGGAAGGCCTCGAGAAATATTTAGGTGCACGGTTCGCAGGTGCGAAACGGTTTGGCCTAGAGGGTGGTGAAAGTTTAATCCCTTGTCTTGATGAGCTGGTGCAACGAGCCGGTAAGTATGGCGCTAAAGAAGTAGTTATCGGTATGGCTCACCGAGGGCGCCTTAACGTTTTGGTGAATATCTTTGGTAAATCGCCAAAGGAATTGTTTGAAGAGTTTGAAGGTAAGCGAACGTTAGAGACTTCGGGTGATGTTAAGTATCACCAAGGTTTTTCCTCTGCGGTGTTAACTCCCGGTGGTGAATTGCATATGGCGCTAGCATTCAACCCCTCCCACTTAGAGATTGCTTCCCCTGTTGTGGAAGGGTCAGTAAGAGCGAGGCAAGATCGGCGTAGCGATGAAGAAGGCAAGCTTGTATTGCCTATTTCTATTCACGGTGATTCTGCATTTGCGGGGCAGGGCGTCGTGATGGAAACCCTACAAATGTCGCAAACACGGGCCTACAAAACTGGCGGTACGGTTCATATTGTCATCAATAACCAAGTAGGTTTTACGACAAGCGCAAGAGAAGATACACGCTCCACTGAGTATTGTACTGATGTGGCGAAGATGGTTCAGGCACCAATTTTTCACGTGAATGGTGATGACCCCGAAGCCGTAGCGTTCGTGACTAAAGTAGCACTGGACTATCGCAATGAATTCCATAAAGACGTGGTTATCGATTTAGTCTGCTATCGTCGACGCGGACATAATGAAGCTGACGAACCATCAGGTACGCAGCCTTTGATGTATCAAAAAATCAAAAAGCAACGAACGACACGCAGTCTGTTTGCAGAAAGGTTAGTTCGTGAGGGTGTCATTTCTGATGAGCAAAGCCAGTCCTATGAGGATGACTACCGTCAATCTCTTGAAGATGGTCGCCATGTCGCAAAAAGTTTAGTCAAAGAACCGAATGCTGAGTTGTTTGTTAATTGGAAGCCTTATCTTGGTCATCAGTGGAATGATGACTGTGATACGCGAGTTACTGCTGAGCGGGTGAGTGAGCTTTCAAACAAACTTTCAACGATGCCTGAAGGCTTTGTGATTCAGCGCCAAGTAGCAAAGATTTTAGAAGATCGAATAAAAATGGGCTCCGGCGCGATGCCAATTAACTGGGGGTTTGCTGAAACTTTAGCCTATGCCACGTTGATTGCTGAAGGTCACCCAGTGCGGATTACAGGGCAAGATGTTGGTCGCGGTACCTTCTCTCATCGTCATGCGGTTTTGCACAATCAAAAGAATGGCGAAGCTTATGTTCCGCTAAAAAATATCGATGAGAACCAGCCTCAAATGACCATTAACGATTCATTGCTCTCGGAAGAGGCCGTGTTAGCGTTTGAGTATGGTTATTCGACGACGACGCCTGATGCCTTGGTTGTTTGGGAGGCGCAGTTTGGCGATTTTGCTAACGGTGCTCAGGTAGTTATCGATCAATTTATTACTAGTGGCGAGCATAAGTGGGCGCGACTTTGCGGTCTGACTATGTTGCTTCCACACGGCTACGAAGGGCAAGGACCAGAGCATTCATCTGCCCGTTTAGAACGTTTTTTACAAATGTGTGCTGAGCACAATATTCAGGTTTGTGTGCCAACAACGCCAGCACAAGTTTTCCATATGTTGCGTCGTCAAGTTATTCGACCGTTAAGAAAACCGTTGATCGTCATGTCGCCGAAGAGTTTGTTGCGACATAAGCAAGCTGTATCAACGTTGGATGAGTTGATTGACGGAACATTCCAGCCAATTATTGATGATGCAGATTATTCTGATGCTAAATCAGCGAAGTCTGTGAAGCGGATTATAATGTGCAGCGGGAAGGTTTATTACGACCTGTTAGCGAAGCAGCAACAAGATGAGCGTTCTGATGTTGCTGTGATACGCATCGAGCAGTTGTACCCATTCCCTGAAGAAAAACTAGAGAAAGTTTTTTCTCAATATAAGTCTGTTAAAAATGTTGTATGGTGCCAAGAAGAGCCTTTGAATCAAGGGGCTTGGTATTGCAGCCATCACCATATGCGCAACGTGCTGACTAAGGTTTTTCCTAAGGTCGAGTTGCAAGTAGCGGCAAGGCCAGGTTCTGCTGCGCCGGCGTCGGGCTATATGTCTCAGCACGTCGAAGAACAAGAACGCGTGGTAGAACAAGCATTCAATAGTTAATTGATCAGCTCGGATAATTAAGGAATAAACATGTCAACTGAAATCAAAGCCCCAACATTTCCAGAATCAGTTGCCGATGGCACTGTTTCAACATGGCACAAAAAACCTGGTGAGTTTGTGTCTCGCGATGAGCTGATTGTCGATATTGAAACCGACAAAGTCGTGTTGGAAATTGTGGCTCCTGCCGATGGTTCATTGTCAGAGATTATTAAAGGTGAAGGTGAAACCGTTTTAAGCGATGAGGTAATTGCTATCTTTTCTGAAGGCGCGGGAGATGCCAAGGCTGCGGAGTCGAAAGATTCAAGTCCGGATGTAGCTGCCTCTTCTGACGGCGAAGATAAAGATGCGTCTGGTGCTTCCGCCGATGTGGCCATGGGACCAGCTGCTAGGAAATTAGTTAATGAGCACAGCCTTAACCCGGAATCCATTCGTGGTACGGGGAAAAGCGGGAATATCACCAAGGAAGATGTCCTGAACCATCTCAAAAATAACGAGACAAGTCGTTCTGCCGAAGCGGCTCCGGCTAAGCCAGTTCCACAGGCGAGTGCTTCAGAAGTGGTTGATTCTGAAGGCAGAGTTGAAAAGCGGGTTCCAATGACTAGGCTGCGTGCTACAATCGCCAAGCGCTTGGTGGAGGCCCAACAGAATGCTGCAATGTTGACGACCTATAACGAAGTTAACATGAAGCCTGTTATGGAATTGCGCAAGAAATACAAAGAAGATTTTCAAAAACGTCATGAAGGTGCGCGGTTAGGCTTTATGTCTTTCTTTGTGAAAGCGGCAACAGAGGCGCTAAAGCGTTTCCCTGCTGTTAATGCGTCGATTGATGGTAGTGATATGGTCTATCACGGTTATCAAGATATTGGTGTTGCGGTTTCCACCGAAAGAGGGTTGGTTGTGCCAATTCTTCGTGACACAGACCAAATGAGCTTGGCTGATATCGAGCTTGGGATTGCTGATTTTGCGGTGAGAGGTCGTGAAGGAAAGCTCGGCTTAAATGATATGCAAGGTGGTACGTTCACTATTACCAATGGTGGAGTTTTCGGATCCTTGATGTCGACCCCCATTCTTAATGCACCTCAGACGGCTATTTTAGGAATGCATAAAATCCAAGAACGTCCTATGGCGGTTGATGGGGAAGTGGTTGTCTTACCAATGATGTATCTGGCTCTTTCCTACGATCACCGTATGATTGATGGGAAAGACGCCGTACAGTTCTTGGTTACTATTAAAGATTTGCTAGAAGACCCTGCGCGTTTATTGCTTGATATTTAATGCAGGGTCGATACTTAACATACAGGATTAAATAGGAAACCTATTGATGTCTGAAAAATTTGATGTAGTTGTTATTGGTGCAGGTCCTGGTGGATATGTAGCCGCAATTCGTGCAGCACAATTAGGGCTTAAAACCGCGTGTGTTGAAAAATGGATAGACGATAAAGGCGCTGCTGTTTTAGGGGGTACGTGCTTGAACGTTGGTTGTATCCCATCTAAAGCACTGCTGGACTCCACGCACAAATACCATATGGCTCATGAAGAGTTTGAGTTTCATGGAATCAAGGCTAAAACGGTCACTGTTGACGTGCCTACAATGATTGCTCGTAAAGACAGCATTGTTAAACAACTAACGGGTGGAATTACAGGCCTATTTAAGGCTAACGGTGTAACTGTGTTGCAGGGCACCGGCAAGGTATTGGCGGGTAAGAAGGTAGAAGTTACTAAGCACGATGGCTCGACGGCTGTTGTTGAAGCTGACAGTATCATTATTGCTGCAGGCTCGGTGCCAGTAGATATCCCTCCAGCACCTTTAACAGATGATTTGATACTCGATAATGTTGGCGCTTTGAATATTAATAAAACCCCTAAGCGTTTAGGCGTGATTGGTGCAGGTGTTATCGGCCTTGAAATGGGTTCTGTATGGGCCCGTTTAGGGACTGAAGTCACTGTGCTTGAAGCGATGGATGATTTTTTGGCATTTGCAGACCAAGATGTGGCTAAAGAAGCTAAAAAACTATTAACTAAACAAGGTTTAGACATCAAGCTGGGAGCTAGAGTCACCGGCACCGAAGTGAAAGGGAAAACAGTTAAAGTACAGTACGCAGACAGTGAAGGCGATAAGGAAATTGTCGTCGATAAGCTGATTGTTGCTGTAGGGCGTCGTCCGTTCACAGAAGGCTTGCTTGCAGGGGATTGTGGCGTTGAGCTTGATGAGCGTGGCTTCATCTCAGTCGACAATCAATGCTGTACGAATGTACCGGGAATTTATGCAGTTGGCGATACGGTTCGAGGTCCAATGCTGGCGCATAAAGCTTCTGAAGAAGGTGTAATGGTTGCTGAAATTATTGCCGGTCACAAAGCACAGATGAATTATGATTGCATTCCTAGTATCATCTACACCCATCCAGAGTTGGCATGGGTTGGAAAGACCGAGCAACAACTTAAAGCGGAAGGTGTCAAGTATAAGGTTGGCAAGTTCCCATTTGCTGCTTCCGGCCGAGCGATGGCCTCTCAGGATACTGACGGTTTCGTCAAACTAATTGCAGATGAAGAGACCGACAGAGTGCTTGGTTGCCACATTGTCGGAGGACTAGCCTCAGAGCTTATTGCTCAGGCAGTTATTGCTATGGAATTCGGGTCTTCTGCTGAAGATCTGCAACTGACCGTGTTCGCTCACCCTACAGTGAGTGAAGCGGTACATGAAGCAGCTCTCGCTGTAGACGGTCGCGCCATACATATGGCGAACCGTAAAAAACGCTGAGTTTTTAAATTCTCAGCCACCGCATTAGTGCAATGAGACAGTCTTTGACTGTCTCATTTCTTTTATGTGCGGTAATAAAATTTAATTTACATAACAACGGATCTAAAACATGAATCTTCACGAGTATCAGGGAAAACAGTTGTTTGCCCAGTACGGGTTGCCCGTGTCAACTGGTTATGCAGTAGACACTCCAGAAGCTGCTGCTGACGCATACAAGCAGATCGGTGACGAAAAAGTCGTAGTTAAGGCGCAAGTTCACGCCGGCGGCCGTGGTAAAGCAGGTGGTGTAAAGGTTGTAGATAGCGCTGAGGAAGTACAAGCGTTTCTAGCACAGTGGCTTGGTAAAAACTTAGTGACTTACCAAACTGATGCCGATGGCCAGCCAGTCAGTAAAGTATTGGTTGAAAGCCTGACTGACATCGACCGCGAACTATATCTTGGCGCTGTTGTTGATCGTTCTAGCCGCCGTATCGTTTTCATGGCATCTACCGAAGGTGGTGTTGAAATCGAAAAGGTAGCTGAAGAAACTCCAGAGAAAATTCTGAAAGCTGAAATCGATCCGTTGGTAGGTGCACAGCCTTACCAAGGCCGTGCCCTTGCGTTCAAAATGGGATTGACTGGTACACAAGTACGTCAGTTCACTAATATCTTCATGGGTCTGGCTAAGATGTTCCAAGAGAAAGATCTTGCTCTTTTGGAAATCAACCCATTAGTTACAACGAAGCAGGGCGACTTGCTTTGCTTAGACGCTAAGTGTGTTATCGATAGCAACGCTATGTATCGTCACAAAGACTTGCAAGCTATGCACGATCCTTCGCAAGAAGACGAGCGTGAAGCTCACGCTGCTTCTTTCGAACTTAACTATGTTGCATTAGACGGCAATATTGGTTGTTTGGTAAACGGTGCTGGTCTTGCGATGGGTACTATGGACATCGTTCAGTTGCATGGCGGCAAGCCAGCTAACTTCCTTGACGTAGGTGGTGGCGCAACAAAAGAACGTGTTGCTGAAGCGTTTAAAATTATTTTGTCTGACGACAATGTTAAAACCATCTTCGTAAACATTTTTGGTGGCATTGTACGTTGTGACTTGATTGCTGAAGGTATTATCGCAGCGGTTAAAGAAGTAGGCGTAGAAGTTCCTGTTGTTGTGCGTCTTGAAGGTAACAATGCTGAGCTAGGCATCAAAGTTCTTGATGAAAGCGATGTAGATGTTATTTCTGCAACTAGCTTGACTGACGGCGCACAAAAAGCCGTTGCCGCTGCGGAGGGTAAATAATAATGAGCGTCCTAATTAATAAAGACACTAAACTGATCTGCCAAGGTTTTACTGGTGGACAGGGTACTTTCCACTCTGAGCAAGCGCTTGAGTACGGTACGCAGCTTGTTGGCGGCGTGACTCCAGGTAAAGGTGGTCAAGTTCACCTTGGTCTGCCTGTTTTCAATACCGTTGCTGAAGCTGTAGAAGCAACAGGTGCTGATGCATCTGTTATTTATGTTCCAGCTCCTTTCGTAAAAGATTCACTACTTGAAGCGGCAAATGCTGGTATTAAGCTAGTGGTTGTTATCACTGAAGGCGTGCCTACTATGGACATGCTAGAAGCGAAAGTTAAGTGCGATGAGCTTGGTACTGTTGTTATCGGTCCTAACTGCCCAGGTGTTATTACCCCTGGTGAAACTAAGATCGGTATCATGCCTGGTCATATTCACCTTCCTGGTAAGGTTGGTATCGTATCGCGTTCTGGTACGCTAACTTATGAAGCAGTTAAGCAAACTACCGATGCTGGCTACGGTCAATCTACCTGCGTAGGTATTGGTGGTGATCCAATTCCTGGCTCTAACTTCATTGACATTTTGAAGTTGTTCCAAGAAGATCCACAAACTGAAGCGATTGTTATGATCGGTGAAATTGGTGGTTCTGCAGAAGAAGAAGCGGCTGCATTCATCAAGGCAAACGTTACTAAGCCTGTTGTATCTTACATCGCAGGTGTTACTGCACCTCCAGGTAAGCGTATGGGTCATGCTGGCGCGATTATCTCTGGCGGTAAAGGTACTGCTGATGAGAAGTTTGCTGCACTTGAAGATGCTGGTGTTAAGACAGTTCGCTCTCTTGCTGACATTGGTGTTGCGCTAAAAGAAATTACTGGTTGGTAATATCTGGAAGTGTAACTAGTATAAAAAGAGCAGCTAAGCTGCTCTTTTTTTTTGAAAAACTGCCGATATTATTAGTTCAGCCATTGTAGCTGGCCAAATTTTTCTCTCCAAAGTGATCTAGTTGAATGTGGTATTTACTCTCTAGATATATCTACACAGTGGTTGGTATTTTCTTTTTTACCTTTGCCACTCCTCTTCAAGCTCAGTCTACGGACTCCCTTGAGCTAATTGTTCATGCGGATTTAGCAGATGAGAATATTGATGTAGCTATGGCTCGCGCTGTTTTTACTCGAAAACTTACGCGGTGGTCTAACGGGACTGCGATTAAAGTTTATGTGTTGGCTGATGAACATCAATTACATCGTGACTTCGTTAAAGGTAAATTAGGGTTTTTCCCATATCAGCTTCGGCAAATTTGGGATCGGCTGGTTTTTTCAGGTGTTGAACGAGCGCCAGAGTTAGTTGGGTCAATAGAAGAAATGTATATCGCTATAAAATCGACACCAGGAGCCATCGGTTACGCGCCTGTAGTGAAAATGCAGGGGGTTCATTATGTCAAACTTGGTGAGTAAGTTAACGCCTTGTTTATTGTTCTTGGTTGCCACTAACTCAGCGGCTGAGGAGCTTCAAGCTGACGGATTTGATTTCTCTTGGGGAGGCTTTATTACGCAAGGTTGGACTTACACCTCGGAAAATAATTTCTATGGTAAGTCTGCAGATGATAGCGGTAGCTTTGATTTCCGAGAGCTAGGTTTGTATGGCAGCGTTAACCTGCTGCCACAGCTAAGGCTGAGTGGGCAGTTGCTTTCACGGTTGGCCGGTGAAGCTGAAGATGGTGAAGTTGCTGTGGATCACTTGATTCTTGATTGGTCTTTGCAGCAAGAGGCTGATTTGCAGTCAGGGTTGAGAGTCGGCCGGATTAAACACTTATTAGGTTTCTATAATGACACCCGTGATATAGCTTTTACGCGTTCCGGCGCGGTGTTGCCTCAGTCCATCTATCAAGACCGTATTCGCGACATTTCAATTTCGTCAGACGGCGTAGCTGCATACCTGAGGAAAAGTACCGATATGGGTTACTTTAACTTTGATCTGCAGCTTGGCCGCCCGCAAGCAGGTACTAGTACTGAGTTGGCGTTGCTTGGTCGAGACTGGGAAGGTGAGTTTGATGATTCGCGGCTGTGGTTGTTTAGAGCTTTGTATGAGACTCCCACCAACGGCTTTCGTGTCGCTTTTACTTATGTTGATGCAACCATGCCTTTTGACGCTGCATCAACAGATCCTTTTAATAATTCAGAGGTCGATTTTTCTGTTATCGGTTTATCCGCTCAATGGAACTTTGAGCACTGGTCGTTAACCTCTGAATTAATGTACGAAAAGCCTGATAGAACTGGCTTTGGTGGCTTGTATAACCCGTCCTCAACTAAGGCCGAAACATTTTATATGCAATTAGATCATCGGCTTAGCAGTCAATGGAGTGCTTTTTTACGGTACGACATGGTGTATGCTGACGTGAAGGACAAGAGCGGAGAGCAGTTTGAAAATAGTGGTTCGGGGCGTAAGGCGCATCAACGCTACGCTAAAGACTGGACGTTAGGCGTGGGTTATCAACCTAATCAAAACTGGTTATTTAGAGCAGAGTGGCACCATATAAAGGGTACTGCTTGGTTGCCTATCCTCGATAATCCCGTGAGCGCCGATACAGAAGAAAACTGGGACTTAGCTATACTTCAAGCATCATACCGTTTTTGAGGCGTTGTATGTTTTTCAAAAAGAACGGATTTCTTAGCTTAAAATGGAAACTCTTTACGGTTTTGACCGTGACCTTCACTGCTGTAGCCGTTGGTATTTCTTGGGGCACTTATGTTATTCAGGAAAAACAATTAAAACGTGAGCGGATGTTCTACCTAGAGCGCAACTCATTAGAACTGACCGCTCAGGTAGCCCGAACGCAGCAAACTTTAATTAATCGCCTTGATTATATTAATCTGGGCGTGTTGCAAGGTTCACAATCTCTTTCTTTGGATCGCTATGTCGAAGCGATAGAAAACCAAGCCTCAAAATTAATGTTGGTCTCTGGTATGGAGTCCATTGGTATCGTAAATGAAAGAGGTGATTTGCTTTATAGTAATGTCGGCATGACCGATTACGGTTTAGTTGATATCGGTAAAGAAGCAATAGCTACCGAACGCCCTGTAGTAACGACGAGCTGCAAAATAACCTGCTCTGTATATGCCTCAATTCCCATCTTGTTGAAAGGTCAGATTATCAGTGTCAGTGCTTCTGCACCATTGACTGAGGTGATTGTAGAAACTCGGCACGCTTCTGGTTGGGATGTCGGTATTTACCTACCAGGTTCTGAAACTAAAGGCTCTGCTCATTGGAGTGAATCAGTCATCGCAATGACGAATTACCAAACCTTGATGCCTATTCTGGCTTCTAGTGATGCGTCTTTTGGGTCTGATGGTTCACAGCCTAGCCATCAGCTTGTTTCATTCAATGATGCTGTTTACGAAGTTGTGCTTACCCCGATTGATCTTGCTGATGAAAATCACGCGTTTTGGTTGTTAGCTAGTGACGTAACGTCTAGCTACACCAGTATTAAAGAAAACACGCTGCAGTTGTTAGCGATTACTTGGGTCGCCTTATTGCTGTGCGCTTTATGGTTGGCGAAACTGGCGCAGCCTAACTTGCTTGGTTTAGGGATGATTCCTAGAGTGATGAAAGCAGTGGCAAGGCATGACTTTCAATCAGCGAGAGACGAACTGAAATCACAGTCACGGCTTTTTAATAAATTGTATGCAGATGAGCTGACTGTGCTAGCTGATACGACCCATGATATGGCTGCGGAGCTTGAACGCCTCGATAGTGAAATGGAAGTGCGTAATGAGCACCTTCAAAAAAGTAATATGGCGTTAGCGCAACAGCGTGATTTTGTCTCAGGATTGCTAGACAACGCTCAAGCAATCATTGTTGTACAGAATGTCGACTCTAAATGTACCAGCATCAATAAGTTTGGTCGGTTGCTTTTAGGTAAAACAGAATATGAATGCAACAACTTACCCTTTGAGTCCCTATTTGGAAGGTTGGCAATAGAAGATAAAGTGGGATTAGGGCAAGTAAAAGGTGGGCAGCGTCGTGTGCATCGCCATGAAACTATCCTAACCGGCCGAGATGGTATTTCCTCGACCATATCGTGGATGCACTCTACGCTCTTGCATCAGAATGATGAACAAGCGGTTCTTTCTATCGGAATGGACATTACTGAGCAGAAAAACGTTCAGCACCAGCTGCATTGGTTAGCTATTCACGATCCGTTGACTGAATTGTTGAACCGTGTGGGTCTACAGCGAAAACTACAGTCCTCTATTTTGCGAGCAGCAGATAATAACGGTCAGCTGGCGGTGGTCTTTTGTGATTTAGACCATTTTAAGCGAGTGAACGATGCGTTTGGTCACCCGATAGGCGACAAACTGCTGACCAAGGTGGCGACTTGTTTAACGGCTGTGCTTCCCGCTGGAGGGATTTTAGCGCGCTGGGGTGGTGATGAGTTTGTCGTCCTGTTTGAGAATGTCTTGAGCTATGACGACGCTATCGAAAAAGCCATGCTATGTCAGCAGCAGTTGAATAATGTGTTTACTCTGGATGGGAAAGAAGTCTTTATTTCAGCGAGTGTTGGCTTGTCTATTTATCCTCATCACGGCTCTGATGCGACAACGATTATTAAAAATGCTGATGTTGCATTGTTTCAAGCTAAGCAAGCGGGCCGAAACCAAGTGATGGTTTATAGCTGTGCGCATCATGGCATTGAAGAAGAAAAAATAAGCTTGGATACTGATTTACGTTATGCGCTTGCTCGTGATGAACTCTATCTGCAATACCAACCACAGATTTGTGCGAACACACATAAAGTTATTGGTGCAGAAGCGCTAATTCGGTGGAATCATCCTGTTCAAGGTTTTGTGCCCCCTGATCGGTTTATTCCACTAGCAGAAGAAAGCGGCCAGATTATTGAGATAGGTGAGTGGGTAATACGGCAGGCTTGCGAGCGGATTCTAGTGTGGGAGCCTTTGCTCTGTCCGGAGTTTAAGCTTTCAGTAAATATTGCAGGGCCGCAAATTATCGATCGAGATTTTCTGACTCGTGTTAAGTCTGTGATTCATGAAACTGGGATCAATCCTAATCGGCTTGAGCTTGAAATTACTGAAACATTTATCATGACTCATCCTGATAATACCGTTGCAAAACTATCTCAGCTGCGGGAGTTAGGGATCACTCTTGCAATCGATGATTTTGGTACTGGCTATTCGTCCTTGAGTTACTTGAAGAGCTTGCCGATTGATAAACTTAAAATTGATAAGTCATTTGTATTCGATATAGGCCGTAGTGTTGATGGCGAAGAAATTGCGAAAGCCATTATCGCATTAGGTCATTCATTGAATTTGAATGTGATTGCTGAAGGGGTAGAAACTGCCGAGCAGGCAGCTTTTTTAACACAAGAACGTTGTGATCAGTTTCAGGGGTATTTTTTCAGTCGCCCTTTAATTGAAAGCGACTGTGAGCAGTTTTTAAAGGAGCAGCCTGACTTTAAAGTGAATGTCTTGGTCGCACCTTAGGTTTCTAGTTTGATATTGATTGCGTGTGTTCCTTTGGGTCCTGGTGTTGTTTCAAAAACAACTTTCTGTCCTGCTTTTAGTGTTTTGTATCCATCCATGCTTATCGCGCTATAGTGTGCAAATAGATCTTCATTGGCGACATCACAGACTATAAAGCCATACCCTTTGGCGTTATTAAACCATTTCACAGTTCCGGACAGCATGTCGAAAACTCCTTGATTGAATTTGACGATGAATTTTCGCAACCAATAAGACTCTAAGAATGTAAGACTCTAGAATGGTTGCGGGAGTAATAAAGCAGCCTACAGGAGGTCATCAAACTAACGATTAACAAAAATCAATAATGCTGAAATTTGATTTGTTTAAAAAACAGCCAAAGAATGTGTTTTTAAGTAGTGATAATCATTATCAACTTGAAGAATCGTGAGTATCGGGGTAAAAAGGGAACTATAAATGTGTAGTCTTAATCGACCCCAATCAAAAACTTTACAAGTTTGGCTGCTGTGCTTTATACCTAGAAAAGGTAGAATTAAAGACGAAGCAAAACGTTTTGAGAAGGTCAATGAGTGACAGAAAACCATTTGATATCGTAGCAGGCACCGATGTTCATCGTGACGGAGGCCTTTTAACCCAGCAGTCTAAACCTGAGTTAAAGCCACCACCCATGTATAAGGTCGTCGTATTAAATGACGATTACACACCCATGGATTTCGTCGTCGAAGTGCTGAAGATTTTTTTCAATTTAGAGCAAGAAAAAGCTACACAAATTATGCTTACCATCCATACTCAAGGTAAGGCCGTTTGTGGCGTTTTTCCAAAAGACATTGCTGAAACCAAAGCAGCTCAAGTCAATCAATATTCCAGAGAATGTAAACATCCATTGCTCTGCGAAATTGATAAGGCCTGATTTAAATTAGGGGCTAATATCATGCTAAACAAAGATCTAGAGCTTACTTTGAGCATGGCCTTTCAAGAGGCAAGAGACAAGCGTCACGAATTCATGACGGTAGAGCACTTGTTGCTCGCATTATTAAACAACGCTTCAGCGGTGGAAGTGCTTGAGTCGTGTGGAGTGGATATTGATAAACTCCGGGCAAACTTGAATGCTTTTGTTGATTCTACAACTCCACTGATTCCTGCGGATGATGCCGAGCGCGAAACGCAGCCAACGCTTGGTTTTCAGCGTGTGTTACAGCGTGCTGTTTTTCATGTTCAGTCTTCAGGTAAAACTGAAGTTACTGGGGCGAACGTTTTAGTCGCCATCTTTAGTGAGCAAGAAAGCCAAGCGGTATACGCGTTAGGGCAACAGAATGTTGAGCGTATCGATATCATCAATTTCATCTCCCATGGTATCTCTAAGGTGACGGGTGATGCTCATCCTGCTGAAGAGAATGGCTCAGCAGAAGCTGAAGTTGAAGGTGGCGAAACCACCCAAAAAAGCCCGTTAGGGCAGTTCACTATAAATTTAAATGAATTGGCTGCTGCGGGCCGTATAGATCCTCTTGTTGGTCGTCAAGAAGAAGTCGAGCGTGTTGTTCAAATTCTTTCTCGTCGTCGAAAAAACAACCCGCTTTTGGTGGGTGAGGCAGGCGTAGGTAAGACTGCTATCGCTGAAGGTTTAGCAAAGAAGATCGTCGAAGGTGATGTTCCTGAAGTGATCAGAAGTAGTGTGGTTTACTCTCTTGATATGGGTGCGTTGCTTGCGGGAACTAAGTACCGAGGCGACTTTGAAAAGCGCTTAAAAGGCTTGCTCGCCGAGCTAGTTAAAGAGCCTCATGGCGTTTTATTTATCGATGAAATCCATACCATTATTGGTGCTGGAGCGGCATCTGGCGGTGCAATGGATGCGTCGAACCTGTTAAAGCCATTACTCAGTTCTGGAGAGTTGCGCTGCATCGGTTCAACGACCTTCCAGGAGTTTCGCGGGATTTTTGAAAAAGACCGTGCACTGGCTAGACGTTTCCAAAAAGTTGATGTTCACGAGCCAAGTGTTGATGAAACATACCAGATCTTGAAGGGTTTGAAGGCCCGTTATGAAGAGCATCACAAATTGTCATATACCAACAAGGCATTGATGGCTGCGGCTGAAATGGCAGACCGATATATTAATGATAAACAGATGCCTGATAAAGCCATTGACGTAATGGATGAGGCGGGAGCCTTCCAGCAGCTACAGTCAAGCTCTAAGCGTAAAAAACGCATCGATGTCTCTGAAATTGAGAAGATTGTTGCAAAGATTGCACAAATCCCACCCAAAAGTGTTTCCGCTTCCGATAAGGACGCACTACAGAATTTAGAGAAAAATCTAAAAATGGTGGTGTTTGGTCAGGATAAGGCGATCGAAACATTGGCTTCGGCGATTAAGCTCTCCAGAGCAGGCCTCAGCGAACCTAAAAAGCCTATTGGTTCTTTCTTGTTTGCGGGTCCTACAGGTGTGGGTAAGACCGAAGTGACTGCACAGCTTGCTGCTATTATGGGCATTGAGTTAGTGCGTTTTGATATGTCCGAATATATGGAGCGTCACACCGTCTCTCGGCTTATTGGTGCACCTCCTGGTTACGTTGGGTTTGATCAGGGTGGTTTGTTGACTGATGCGGTCACTAAGACCCCTCACTGCGTGTTATTGCTTGATGAGATCGAGAAAGCACACCCTGAGGTTTATAATATTCTGCTTCAAGTGATGGATAACGGCACGCTAACGGATAACAACGGTCGTCAAGCGGATTTCCGTAATGCGATCATTGTAATGACGACGAATGCCGGTGCCCATGAGCAAAGCCGTCGTTCCATTGGTTTCTCTGAGCAAGATCACAGTACCGATGGTATGGAAGCTATCCGCAAGACCTTTACTCCAGAATTTCGAAACCGCTTAGACTCAGTGATTCAGTTTGAGTCATTAACGATGGATATTATTCGTGGCGTGGTTGATAAGTTCTTAACACAGCTGCAAGCTCAGTTGGATGACAAGCGAGTGATGTTAGAGGTGGATGATCTAGCGGTAGACTGGTTGGCTGAACATGGCTATGACGAGAAAATGGGTGCAAGACCAATGAATCGTCTTATTCAAGAAGAGATTAAGAAGCCGTTGGCTGAAGAAGTTCTTTTTGGGTCTTTGTCGCAAAAGGGTGGAAAGGTAAAAGTTTCTGCTAAAGATGATAAGTTGAGCTTTGAATATGAGGCGGCCAAGTAGGCTGCCTCAATTCGCAGAGAGGTGACGGAGCTTAACGTGCTCTGTAGACGATACGCCCTTTACTCAAATCGTAAGGTGTTAGTTCAACTTTCACCTTATCGCCAGTTAAAATACGAATATAGTGCTTACGCATCTTTCCTGAAATATGTGCGGTTACGACGTGACCGTTTTCTAGCTCAACGCGGAACATCGTGTTTGGAAGGGTGTCAATAATCGTCCCGTCCATTTCAATACATTCTTCTTTTGCCATTGGCAAATACACCTCTGCTGTAAAATAGGATAAAACTTAAACGCGGTAATTGGATGAATCCCGCCGAGTTACATAGGCGCGATATTCTGCCTGAAACCCAACGATTTAGCAAAATTTGAATCTATAGTAGCGGCTAAAAAGAGATATCTTGAGGGTTTTCAAAAAATTGCCATTCATTGTCGATTAAAATCTCTAATGGTCGGTACTGTGTTTTGTAATCCATCTTCTGACAGTTTTTGATCCAGTACCCTAAATATAAATAGGGTAAACCCTGGGCTGCAGTAATTTGAATCTGTTTTAAAACGGCGAGTTTTCCCAAGCTACGTTTTTCTTCCGTTGGGTCAAAAAACGTATAAATGGCGGAAAGTCCTTTGCTAAGTTGATCAACCACTGCAATAGCTAATAGTTTTGTGCCTACTCGAAACTCCAAAAAATAAGTTTCTTGGTCTGAGTTGATCAGAAACGATTCAAACTGCTCACGACTCGGTGGATACATGTCACCATCGCGGTGCCTAGCGCTGATGTAACGACTATAAAGGTTGTAAATTTCATCGGTCGCGGTAGGCCGAGCAATGTGTACCGCAAGGTCGCTATTGGTTTTTAAGACGCGTTTCTGGCTTTTGCTGAATCTGAATTTAGTAATAGGAATGCGTGCGGAAAGGCACGCTGTGCAATGGTTACAGTGTGGTCTGTAGACATGCTGTCCGCTACGGCGAAATCCTAGATCAGAGAGTTCACTGTACGCAATGGGGTCGAGGTCAGCTTTTGGATCCACAAAGAGTGTTTTAGCTTGCTGTCCTTCAATATAGCTACAGGAGTGATCAGGGGTCGTGTAGAAGTTTAATTCTCGTAAGCTAGTCATTAAACATCTTGTGCATCTATGTTTTTATTCGGGAATGTCCAAGGGTGGTTCAATGGCTCTTGGCATTCTCGAGTTAATAAGCGAACGAATTCAGACCGAGAAATCGTGGTGGCACCTAAGCTTGATAGATGTTCGCTTTCTACTTGGCAGTCAATTAAATGATACCCCCATTCGCGGAGTTGTTCGACAAAATGTACGAATGCAATTTTAGAGGCATTGGATACTTTACTGAACATTGATTCGCCAAAGAACAGGCGGCCCATGGCGATGCCGTATAATCCGCCGACTAATTCATTATCTATCCAAAGCTCAACAGAGTGCGCGTGCCCTTGTTGATGCAGCGCCAGATAAGCGTCTAACATCGATTGGGTAATCCATGTGCCAGATTCGTATTCTCTGGGTGCGGAACAGGCGAGCATTACGTCACTAAAAGCACGGTCAAAGGTGACATTGTACTGCAGCTTTCGCATAGTTTTTCGTAGGCTTCTAGAAACATAAAGTGCATCAGGAAACAGGACGCAACGAGGATCTGGTGACCACCAGAGAATGGGCTGATCATTGTCGAACCAAGGGAAGATCCCTTGGCGATAAGCGCTGAGAAGGCGTTGGCTACTTAAGTCGCCTCCGGCGGCTAATAAGCCGTTGGGCTCTTTTAGCGCATGGCTAACCGGAGGGAATTCAGTAGTGTCAGGAGGAAGCCAAACGACGCTGGTCACAAAGCCTCCCTCTGTTATTACTTGTCAAGGTTGTCGAGGAATTTCTCAGCATCCAGTGCGGCCATGCAACCAAAGCCAGCTGAAGTAACGGCTTGGCGATATACTTGGTCAGCCACGTCTCCCGCTGCAAACACACCATCAACGGAAGTTTGCGTGGCGTTGCCTGATAACCCGCTTTGGATTTGCAAATAACCATTGTTCATTTCCAGTTGGCCTTCAAACATATCAGTGTTTGGTTTGTGGCCAATAGCAATAAAGACACCTTGGGTCTCAAGCTCTTTGGTTTCGCCGGTATTAACATCACGTAAGCGCACGCCGGTGACACCCATATCATCACCCAACACTTCTTCCAGGGTGTGGTTCCACTCGAGCTTTACATTACCGTTTTTGGCTTTTTCAAAGATATGATCTTGTAAAATCTTTTCACTGCGCAAGCTGTCACGGCGATGAATAAGTGTCACCTCGGCGGCAATATTCGATAAGTATAGAGCTTCTTCAACGGCTGTGTTACCGCCACCAACGACTACAACCTTTTGGTTGCGATAAAAAAAGCCGTCACAGGTTGCGCAAGCGCTAACGCCTTTACCCATAAATGCTTCTTCTGAAGCTAAACCGATATACTGTGCGGAAGCGCCGGTAGAAATGATCAGGGCGTCGCACGTGTAAGTTCCGCTATCGCCGGTTAAAGTGAACGGCCGTTGTGTTAACTCGACTTTGTTAATGTGGTCAAAAATAACTTGAGTATCAAAGCGTTCTGCATGTTTTTGCATTCTTTGCATTAACTCGGGACCTTGCACACCATCAACATCGCCAGGCCAATTGTCGACATCTGTTGTCGTGGTTAACTGACCACCGGCCTGCATGCCAGTAATAACGACAGGGTTTAAGTTAGCGCGAGCCGCGTAAATCGCTGCTGTGTAACCTGCAGGACCTGAACCAAGAACAATCAAACGGTGATGTTGTGTGTCACTCATGAGTAATCTCAAACTATTTAATAAATTGGATGACTAAAGTCGCATGTGGCTTAGTCGATGAGAAACTATCAAAGACTGAGTTCAATGGCGAGAGCCATACTGCCTAGACTTAAAAATATGGTACCTTTGTCACCTTATTCAAGGGGGGAAGCCTTAAATTGATGTTGTCAGAACGCGACCAATTTCTCGATTTTGTTATGCGGATCATAAAAGAGGGTGGACTCATCATCTTGATCGCGTTGTGTGGTTTCCTATTATTGGCGCTTCTTAGCTACGATTCTAGAGACGCTGGCTGGTCACATTTAGGCTATCACAGCCAAACGCAAAATTTGGCTGGGGAAGCGGGTGCATGGCTGGCTGATTTCGCTTATTCAGGCTTAGGTTTTAGTGCGCTCCTGTTACCTTTTATTCTCTTATACCGCTCGTTGATGCTGTTAAAACAACGCGATCGAAGCCTGTTATCTGTTTTACCTTACTTAGCGCTTAGAACTCTCGGAGCTATTTTGCTGGTATTGGCGGTAGCTTGCCTGTCTAGTCTTCACTTTAGCGGCCCGGCTAATGATATGCCGTTCAGTGCGGGTGGCATGATTGGACTTTCCTTGACCAGCTATTTGTTGAAAGTATTTGGTCTTGTCGGTAGTAGTTTAGTCTTAGTGGTTGGTTTTTTATTGGCCGTTACGCTCTTCACCGATCTGTCGTGGATAAAGTTGGCAGACTGGATTGGTAAAACCGCTTTGGAAGGTTTTGAGACGTTACAAGAAAAGTTTTTGCAACTAACACGTCGTGAAGAGCAAGACGAAGAAGCTACTACTTCTCTAAGTGAGTCAATTGCGCCGACGAGAAAAATAGCTGAGCAACCTTCGCTATCAGCTAAGAGTGAATTAAGGCACGAGTCTAAAAATGACATAAAGAAAGGCGAACAAGAGCGTTTAGAGCCTTCTTTTGACCTGCCGATGTCAGCTGAAGAATCGATTGACCCTCTCACAGCAGAGTCGATGACAGACAAGCCCGAGTCATTTACAGGTGCACAAACTACGAGGCCGCCCGCTGTTGAAGATTCACCGCCTTGGGAAACAGCCGAATCTGTCAGCCAGTCAATACCTAATGATGTACTCGCTGATGGCAAGAAACTAAAGATTGTCCCATTGTCGGAAACGACTAAGCCAACGATGGATGAGAATTCTCCTGAAGATACTCAAGCCGCCCAAGACGCTTTGACAAAAACACGAAAAGAAAAGCCTCAATTGCCTAGCCTGGCTTTGCTTGATCCACCTGCTGATAAAAAAGGGCAGGGGTATAGCGCTCAGCAATTGGAGGATTTATCGCGTTTATTGGAATCCAAGTTGAAGGATTTTGGTGTGACGGCTGAAGTGGTTGAGGTGAACCCGGGGCCAGTAATTACGCGGTTTGAAATTCAACCTGCGCCGGGCACTAAAGTCAGCAAAATCTCCAACCTTGCCAAAGACCTAGCGCGCTCGATGGCGGTGTTTAGTGTTCGAGTAGTCGAGGTCATCGCTGGAAAATCAGTTGTCGGTATTGAGATACCTAATGAAGATCGTGAAATGGTGCGCTTGAGTGAGGTGCTTAGTTCTAAAGCTTATTCAGGTGCGGAGTCTAAGTTAAGTTTGGCTTTGGGTAACGACATTGCCGGCAACCCAGTAGTGGTTAACCTTGCCAAAATGCCACACTTGTTAGTCGCGGGTACAACGGGTTCCGGTAAGTCGGTTGGTGTTAATGCGATGTTGTTGAGCCTGTTGTTCAAAGCCGGGCCAGATGATGTTCGCTTGATGATGGTCGATCCTAAAATGCTTGAGTTGTCTATTTACGACGGCATCCCACACTTGCTGACCCCGGTTATAACCGACATGAAAGAAGCCGCTGCGGGTTTGCGTTGGTGTGTGGCTGAAATGGAACGTCGTTATAAACTGATGGCTAAAATGGGAGTGAGAAACCTTGCTAGCTTCAATCACAAAGTCCGTATGGCGGCGAACCAAGGCGAGCCGATTCTTGATCCATTATGGACACCAGAAGACAATCCCTTAGATATCAAGGCGACGCCTCCCGTTTTGGAACCGCTGCCATATATTGTGGTTGTTATTGATGAGTTTGCTGACATGATGATGATTGTTGGCAAAAAAGTGGAAGAGTTGATTGCGCGAATAGCTCAAAAGGCACGTGCAGCCGGTATTCACTTAATTTTGGCTACGCAGCGCCCATCCGTCGACGTTATTACTGGCTTGATTAAAGCTAACGTGCCAACCCGTATTGCCTTCCAAGTATCCTCTCGAATTGATTCTCGAACCATCCTGGATCAAGGCGGTGCGGAGCACCTTCTTGGTAATGGTGACATGCTTTACTTACCGGCCGGTACATCAATGCCTATACGTGTTCATGGTGCCTTTGTGGCTGATGATGAAGTTCACCGTGCAGTGGAAGCATGGAAGAGTTGGGGGCCAGCGAAGTTCGTTGATGAAATTTTACAACCACAGAATGATGTGGACGGGACTGGCATGACAGGTTCTTTGTTCGAAGAAGAAGCTGATCCTCTTTATGATGAAGCCGTGGCTTTTGTGACTCAAACTCGCAGAGCATCTATTTCGTCTGTTCAGCGTAAACTGAAAATTGGCTATAACCGTGCAGCACGAATGGTTGAGGCAATGGAAGCGGCTGGCGTGGTGAGTGAGGCGGGCAATAACGGTAATCGTGAAGTATTGGCGCCACCACCGCCTAATATGTAATCAAAGGGCTATAGCTACGTGAAGATACAGTACGTGATAATACAGTGCATAAGAATACCGTACATAAAAATACAGCTGGTAAAAGAGCTAATTCTAAAAACCGGTCTGTTGTTGGTTTTACTTTATTCGCAATCAGCTACTGCAGCCACTTCGGCAGATAATTTGAGTCGGTTGTTAACACCGATAACTAGTCTCAGTGCGGACTTTGAACAGCTAATTCTCGATAACAATGGAACTCGCATGCAATCATCACAGGGGCATGTAGAGTTAATGAAACCAGGTTTCTTTAAATGGAAAACTGTAGAGCCTTTCCCTCAAGAAATAGTCTCCAACGGCAAAACATTATGGCTGTACGATGAGGATTTAGAGCAGGTAACACAGCAGCCTGTTGATTCGCGTGTAAGTCATACGCCTGCATTATTGTTTTCTGGTAGTGCCGATCAAATTGCGGAGAACTTTAGCGTAACAGGGCCAATAGCGGGTGATGATGGTTTGTATAAGCTGACGCCGAAAGATGATGAAGCGCTTTACACAGTCATTAGAATTTTATTTGTCAGTGGTACGCCTGCTGAAATGCAGCTGGAAGACAATCTCGGCCAAAAGACGAGCCTGCAGTTCAGAGAAATCAGCCTTAATAAGCCGCTCTCTGCTTCAGATTTCGAGTTTGATATCCCCGCGGGCGTGGATTTGATTGTTGAATGATGGATAGCGATCTATTTAGCGATAGTGTCCAGGGCTATGAGCCCTTAGCTGCACGAATGCGCCCGCAAACCCTCGAACAATATATTGGTCAGCAACACTTGCTCGCGCCAAACAAGCCGCTTCGTAAAGCGATAGAGCAGGGCCTCCCGCATTCGATGATTCTATGGGGGCCACCGGGTGTTGGTAAAACTACATTAGCGAAATTGGTGGCAAACTCTGCAGATGCTCATCTGGTCACCTTGTCAGCGGTCATGTCTGGCGTAAAGGATATTCGACAAGCCATCGAACAAGCCAAAATGCTACGTGCGCAAAATGGCCAAAAAACTATTTTATTTGTCGATGAAGTTCATCGTTTTAATAAGTCTCAGCAAGATGCTTTTTTGCCTTTTGTTGAGGACGGCACGGTAATTTTCATTGGCGCTACTACTGAAAACCCGTCCTTTGAGTTGAATAGCGCACTGTTATCACGCGCAAGAGTTTATGTGCTTCGTGCAATTAACGATTCCGATATCAAAGTATTACTAGAGAAAACATTAAAAGACGCAGTAAAAGGGATGGGTAAAAGGCAAATTAATATTGCTGATGACCTTTTAAAACACATGGCCTTGGCTGCTGATGGTGACGCGCGTCGTGCCTTGAATATTCTTGAAATAGCGGTAGACCTGAGCGATGAAGTCGATGGTAAAACAACCATTGATCAAAGTGTGCTGGATGAGGTGCTGCAAGGCGGTAGCAAGCGTTACGACAAAGGTGGTGATGTTTTTTATGACCAGATATCCGCATTTCATAAATCTGTGCGGGGCTCATCTCCGGAAGGTGCTGTTTATTGGTTGGCTCGTATGTTCGATGCAGGCTGCGATCCACTTTATGTCGCGCGTAGGTTATTAGCTATTGCATCAGAAGATATCGGCAACGCTGACCCTAGAGCAATGGAAGTGGCGTTGAATGCTTGGGATGCTTTTAACCGGTTAGGGCCTGAAGAGGGCAATCGAGCAATTGCTCAAGCTGCTATTTATTGCGCTGCTGCACCAAAAAGTAATGCTGTATACATGGCCTTTAATCAAGCGATGGCTGATGTGAAAGCGGATCCATCCTATGACGTCCCCGAACATTTACGCAATGCACCAACCGCATTAATGTCATCCCTAGGGTATGGCGCGGAGTATCGCTATGCCCATAATGAAGATGAAGCCTATGCAGCCGGTGAAAACTACCTGCCAGAAGCTATTTCGGATCGGCAATATTACTACCCTCAACCACGAGGGTTAGAAATAAAAATAGGGGATAAGCTGACGCGTTTAAAAGCGCAAGATGAGGCTAGCCCAATTAAGCGTTATAGTGAAAACCATAAGTAAACGTTTGTCAGCACTAGGAAGTTAACACATGCAAAACTTGCTGTTCATTGCGCTTGGTGGTGCCGTTGGTGCGCTGGGCCGCTATTGGGTAACGAGCCTAGTTTCTAATCCTCCTGCGTCTATTCCTTGGGGGACGCTTACGGTAAATGTGCTTGGCTCATTATTGATGGGGGCTTTGTTCGTCATCATCGTCGAAAAAGCACAGCTACCGGCTAACCTTCGGCCGTTATTGATGATTGGTTTTTTGGGCGCATTTACCACTTTTTCGACATTTTCATTGGAAACTGTCGCGCTCATCCACGAAGGGCATATCATGTCCGCAGCAATTTATATATTATTGAGCGTCATTTTAAGTGTCCTAGCGCTAGCCCTTGGGATTGCCGTTTTGCGAGCGCTCGTATAACACAAATTATCGTTTTCATTATTATTGGATTAGATTTCAAAAGGTTCTTTTTTCCTCATGCTAGACCCTAAGTTACTTAGAACAGATATTGAACAGGTCGCGCAGCGTTTAGCTGTAAAAGGTTATCAGTTGGATATTGCACAGTTCCAAGCGTTGGAGTCATCACGCCGTGAACTGCAAGGTCAAACGGAAGAACTGCAATCACAACGTAATAAGCAAGCCGCAAAAATCGGCCAAGCTGCTCGTTCTGGTGAAGACATTTCCCCTTTAAAAGCCGAAGGCGAGCAGATTAAGCAGAAGTTAGAGGCAGCATCAGAGCAGTTCAAAACAGTACAGCAAGAAATGGAGCTGTTGCTGTCTGGCGTGCCAAACATCCCTGATGAAAGCGTCCCTGCGGGTAAAGACGAAGACGATAATATTGAAGTGCGTACATGGGGAACACCGAAGGTTCTGGACTTTGAACCTAAAGACCATGTTGAACTGGGTGAGCATGATAACCTGCTGGACTTTGAAACAGCGACAAAGATTACCGGTTCCCGATTTGCGATCATGCGTGGTAAATTGGCTCGTCTACACCGCGCCTTAATCCAATTTATGTTGGATATCCAAACAACAGAGCATGGCTATCAAGAAGTTTATGTACCTTACCTCGTTAACGCCGATAGCTTACGCGGAACAGGTCAACTACCGAAATTTGAAGAAGATTTGTTCAAAGTGCCTGGCGATAACGATTTTTATCTTATCCCTACGGCTGAGGTTCCTGTTACGAACATCGTTCGCGATACGATTGTTGAAGCCGGTGATTTGCCAATGCGTTTTACCAGCCACACGCCATGTTTTCGCAGTGAAGCGGGTAGCTATGGTCGCGATACCCGAGGGATGATCCGACAGCATCAGTTTGAGAAAGTCGAATTGGTGCAAATGGTTGAACCAACAAAGTCATTTGAAGCGCTTGAAGAATTAACCAGCCATGCGGAAACGATCTTGCAGCGATTAAACTTGCCGTACCGAGTCGTTATTCTTTGCGGTGGTGATTTGGGTTTCTCTGCGACCAAAACCTATGACATTGAAGTATGGTTGCCCGGGCAGCAAAAGTTCCGCGAGATCTCGTCTTGCTCAAATATGGGTGAATTCCAAGCGCGTCGTATGCAAGCGCGCTGGCGGAATCCGGAAACAGGAAAGCCAGAGTTGCTGCATACGCTTAATGGCTCTGGTCTAGCAGTAGGACGGACCCTTGTTGCCATCTTGGAAAACTATCAAACTGCCGATGGACGAGTGATGATACCTGACGCGTTACTACCTTACATGGGTGGTGTGACTGAGCTGTAGTGCTGAATAAATCAGCTTTGAACTACTTGATTATGAAAGACTTATTTTTTGTTCAAGCATTAAATATCGTTTTTTTAATCAAAAAGCCATGGTAGGCTGGATGGATATTTTGCGTCAAATGCCAGTTAAATGGGATCACAAATGAAATATATTGCCGCGCTATTATTCGCTAGTGCGTTACAAGCGGTAGTGATTCCGGCGCATGCGGATTTCTATACGGGGCTTGAAGCGTACAAGCGCGGCGATCATGCGGAAGCATTAAAAAATTGGCGTTCTTTAGCGATTCAAGGCAACGCCTCCGCACAATATGATCTTGGTCTTGTTTACCTTTCTGGCCAAGAAGTTCCTAAAGACCCCGTTAAAGCTTCCTACTGGTTTCGTAAAGCGGCCAAACAGCGATTACCCCGCGCTATGTCTATGTTAGGCACGCTGTATGAACAGGGTTTAGGCGTCGCAAAAAACTATGAAGAAGCCGCTCATTGGTATCGTAATGCCGCTGAGGAAGACGACCCTTTAGGGCAGTTTCGTTTAGGTATGCTTTATAAATCAGGCAAAGGGATTGGGCGAGATATATCAAAGGCGCACAATTGGTTGCTGTTTGCTGCTGAAAGGGGGCTTGCTCCTGCTCAGTACAATTTAGCGATCCTTTATTACAAAGGTATTGGTGTCCCTAGAAATTTCCAAAAAGCGCTTCGCTGGCATGGTCGAGCGGCATCACAAGGCAACATCAACGCACTAATTACCTTAGGTGTTATGCATTTTAAAGGTGAGGGTGTTGAGCGTAATCTTAAGGAAGCATACAGCTGGTGGGATGCTGCGGTAGCTGCGGGTGATGAAGAGTCCGTTAGAACCCGTGACGCAGTGGCTAATATGATGTCAGAAGAAGAATTAAAAGTGGCTAAGTCGCTGGCTGAGGACAAAAAGAAGCGCTTAGCTGAAATTTTACGTTCAGTTGACCTCCACTGAATTCCCTCCCTTTTTATTTCCTCCCTAATTATTTTCTATCTTGATAACAACCGCCTAAAAACAGACGGTTGTTATCGGTATACCTTATGTAAATCGCTGTAAGCCCAGGTTTTCTTATCACCTTAATTAGACCGTCACCGCGTCAAGCTTCTGCGGCTAATCCCGACGAAGCTTTTCAGAAACAGCAATAGGGGACGGATAATTGAAAACGACAATATACGATGACAGTAAGAATGTCAGAATCGCTGTTGCCTGGATAACGTGAGAAGCTTCTTGGCCAATTAATAGGCTGCTTGTGGCCAGATAAGCGATCAATAATGAGAACTCGCTTGTCTGCCCTAGGCGAAATCCTACTTCCCAGCCTAGTTCTTTCGACTCGCTAATTCGGCGTAGCAGAAAGCGGAAAACAACCGGTTTAATAGCGATAACCAAGACCGCAAGTACTAGTGCTGGGAACCAGATATCATCGACAAGTGACAGGTTGAAGCTGGCACCGATTGAGAAGAAAAATAAGATTAAGAAAAAGTCTCGTAGAGGCTTTAGACTTTCTGCAATATATTGCGAAATCGGGCTTGTTGCTAAACTAACGCCCGCGACAAACGCCCCTATTTCTGCGGATAACCCACAAAAATGTGCTAATTCTGCCATTCCCAAACACCAGCCAATGGCAACAAGAAAGATGTATTCATGAAAACGGTCAAAGGCCTGAATGAGTTTCAGTAAAACGTATTTTACAAACACAAAAGCTACAACAATGAGTAAAGGTAACGCGATTAACGTTTTGGCGTATTCGAAGTAGTTTGCTCCCTCATCGCCACCACTGCTGTAGAGCACTAATAAGACCATAATGGCAATGACGTCTTGTAGTAGCAGGAGGCCAACGACCAGTTCGCCGGTGTGTCTGTGGTGGAGCACAGTGGTTGGTAATAACTTGATGCCAATTATTGTACTGGAGAACATTGTAGCCAAACCGATAATCAGGTTTTCGGTGTGAGTAAATCCGAAGAGCATACCGACACCGTAGCCAAGACCAGCGAACGCAATTGAGCTGATAATTGCGACCAGTGTTGCTTTTTTTAGCATGTGAACTAAATGCGAAGGTTGCATATCGAGTCCGAGCAAAAATAGCAGGAAGATTATGCCTACATGGGATATATCAGAGAGTAATTGAGTATCTTTGACCATCGCAAAGCCAAACGGCCCTAAGGCTGCACCAAGTACGATATAAGCAACTAATAATGGTTGGCGTGTGTATAAAGCGGCGGTAGCGAGAACGGCTGCACCGGTAAAGATAAGGAAAAAAGAAAAAACGAGAGACTGATCCATAGTTTTACATCTTGTTAGCGTGACACTAGGTTAGAATACCGGTACTTAAACAGGGTTGTAAGTCTAAGTTTTAGAATTGCTTGAATTATTCACGGTAAGCCCGCATTAAAAAGAAATAACCTACAAAAACACTAGGGTTCATTCTAGCGCTGCCATAGCGTAAAATGTCCTCATACTGAAAACTCCAGGAAGTACAAATGCAATTACAAGATATTAGCTTCACCGTGACACCTGGTGCCGAAGATTATTTGGCTGATTTGCTTGAGAAACAAGACGTCGAAGGCATTGCGGTACGCATGTATATCACGAAGCCCGGTACACCAGAAGCGGAAACCTGCTTAGCGTATTGCCGCCCGGATGAAATTGAAGAAGACGATGAAATCTATGAGGTTTCAAAATTTAGAATTTACATTGAGCCAAATAGTGTGCGCTTCTTAGATGAAGGTGTCGTAGATTACAACACTGACCGAATGGGTGGGCAGCTCACTATTAAAGCGCCTAACTCAAAAGTGCCAAAAGTAACGCCAGACTCGCCAGTCGAAGATCAGGTTAATTACATTCTTTATAATGAAATTAATCCAGGTCTCGCTGCTCATGGTGGCCAAGTGAGCTTAGTTGAATTGGTTGCAGCAGAAGGTGGTGAAGTCGCCATTCTTCGCTTTGGTGGTGGCTGTCAAGGTTGTAGCGCAGTAGACCTAACGTTGAAAGAAGGGGTCGAGAAAACCCTTGTTGAGCGTATCAATGGGCTTGTTGGCGTAAAAGATGTGACAGATCACAGTGTGACTGACAACGCATACTATCAATAACGAGTAGTGATGATTGAGTAGAGAGAATGGACTCGAGCCTACTTGGTATCCTTTCGTTTTCCTGCTGCGGCCGAATTGTTGAGTGACTGTTTGAATGACTGACATACAGGTGACTCATGCAAGCCTTAGCTGGGACGATCAGGTGCTTTTTTCTGAGCTTAACCTAACGTTAAAAGCGGGGCAGTGGGTCTGCGTTTTAGGCCAGTCTGGTGTCGGCAAAAGCTCGCTGGTCCGTTTGCTTGCTGGCATTACCTCTCAAACGGCCAATCTTTCAGCCACGATAACTTGTTCCGATGGACTGCCGCTAGCCGGGCGTGTCGCCTGGATGTCTCAACAAGACTTATTGTTACCGTGGCTGAATGTACTTAACAATGTGCTTTTAGGGCCTAGGTTACGTCAGCATCGTCAAACACAGACTGAACAAAGAGCAAAAGCAGAGCAGCTTTTAGAAAAGGTAGGGTTGGCTGAATTTTCACAGGCCTATCCAGCGACGTTGTCCGGTGGGCAGCGTCAACGAGTGGCGTTGGCAAGAACGCTAATGGAAGATCAATTGTTAGTGTGTATGGATGAACCGTTTTCGGCTTTAGATGCGATCAACCGAATTAAACTCCAAGATTTGTCTAATGAATTGCTTAGCGATCGTTCTGTCTTGATGATTACGCATGACCCATTGGAAGCCTTGCGTTTGGCCGATCAAGTTTTGGTTTTAAAAGGCAGTCCTGCACAGTTCTCAGCACCGATTTTACCAGCAGGAGAGGCACCGAGAGCGGTCGACGAGCCTGCTTTGCTGCTGCTTCAAGGCGAGTTGCTTCGTCAGTTGGCGGATTCTCCTTCATGATTACCAAGCTGCGCCCTTTAATTATTGCTATCGGGTTGTTGTTGATATGGCAGGCCATTGTCATTATCACCGGTGCGCCAAAATTTATTTTGCCTAGCCCGCTCCAAGTCTTCGACCAATTAATCACCCATTACTCACTTCTGTTTGATCACGCGATTGTTACTTTAGCTGAGATAATACTGGGGCTGTTTTTTGGTGTAATTCTTGGGTTAGGTTCGGCATTTTTGTTAGTTTGGTATCGTTCTTTACGAGGCTGGATGCTCCCTGTGTTAGTGATCAGCCAAGCCATACCGGTGTTCGCGTTAGCACCTGTTCTGGTGCTTTGGTTGGGTTATGGCATGGCATCAAAAGTGGTTATGGCGGTACTAATTATTTACTTCCCTGTCACTGCTGCATGCTTTGATGGTTTAAGGCACACACGTCATGAGTGGCTGGATTTAGCGTCAACAATGGGCGCAAGCAAACTAACCACATTGTTACAGATAAGATTACCGGCCTCTTTACCTGTCATGGGTGCAGGTTTACGGGTTGCTGCCTCTGTTGCACCTATTGGTGCGATTGTTGGCGAGTGGGTCGGGTCCTCAACAGGCTTGGGCTATTTGATGCTGCATGCGAATGCACGAATGCAAGTGGATTTGATGTTTGCAGCCTTGCTAATCCTCGCGTTAATGGCCGTCACTTTGTATTTTATCGTCGATGCAGTAGCGCGTCGGCTAACGCCTTGGCAGCAGGAATCTGTTGCTCGCATGGAATAAACACAATTAAACAGCTAACGAACGAAAAGTGAGAGTATAACAATGTCAAAATGGAGTCTGTTATTAGCAGCAGGATTGTTTTCGTCGCAGGTATTGGCGGCAGATAAAGTAAGCCTGTTATTGGATTGGTTTGTTAACCCGGACCATGGCCCATTGATTGTGGCTGAGAAAAAAGGCTACTTTGCGGATCAAGACCTTGAGGTCACTATGGAAGAGCCTGCTGACCCTTCTATGCCGCCCAAACTAGTTGCTGCCGGGAAAGCGGACATGGCCGTTTCATACCAGCCTCAACTTCACGTACAGGTTGATGAAGGCTTGCCGCTAACTCGAGTAGGGACATTGGTGGCAACGCCTTTGAATTCTCTTGTCGTATTGAAAGATGGCCCTATTAAGTCGATTGCTGACTTGAAAGGGAAAAAAGTTGGCTTCTCTGTGGGTGGTTTTGAAGATGCGCTACTCAAAGCCATGCTAAAGCCCCATGGTTTGACAGTTGATGATATTGAACTTGTGAATGTTAACTGGTCGCTTTCACCGTCAGTGATCACTGGCAAAGTAGATGCGGTTATCGGTGCTTATCGCAACTTCGAGCTAAATCAAATGGATATTGAAGGGCATCCTGGTAAAGCTTTTTATGTCGAAGAAGAGGGAGTGCCGGCTTACGATGAGCTGATCCTTGTAGTTAACAATGAAAATCGTGATGCTGATAAGTACAAAAGATTTGTTAAAGCGATTGAGCTTGCTACACAATTCATTGTTAACCACCCTGATGAAGCATGGGAATTGTTTAAGTCTTACAAGCCTAAGGAATTAGACAATGAGCTAAACCGTCGCGCATGGGCTGATACTTTGACTCGTTTTGCATTACGTCCTGCGGCATTAGATGAAGCGCGATATCGCGAAGTGGGTGCATTTATGCAAGCACAGGGTTTAACCAAAACAAACCCAGCAGTATCGACGTACGCTATCGCACCGTAATTTATAACAAGGGTTAGTCATGAGCTTTGTCACTTACCGTCAACAACATTCAGATCAACCATTAACTGAGCAGCTTGCAGGGTATGCTGGGGATGATTGGCTTAAAGCAGTTAATCACCCATTTACTCAGCAACTCGGCGATGGTGTGATATCAGATGAGGTTTACGGACACTATTTAATCCAAGATTATGCCTTTATTGAAACCTTGGTTAATTTAGTAGCGCGAGCGATTGCCGACGCCCCTGAAATGCCGCAGAAAACCGTACTAGCGGGTTTTCTTGCGGCATTGACCAGTGATGAAAATACCTATTTTTTGCGCTCTTTTGAGGCTTTGAATATTGCCGAGAAAGATTACTTAAACCCATCGCTTACCCCTGTTGCAAAGCAGATAATTCAACAGCTCCAGCAGGCGTCAAAGCAAGGCTATGCGCGAGCAATTACAGTAATGTGCTGTGCTGAATGGTGTTACTTATCCTGGGCTCAACAGCAAGCAAGTAATGCCCCTAAATGTTTTTATCTTCAAGAATGGATTGATCTTCATGTGATTCCTGAATTTGAAACTTTTGTTAATTGGCTTAAAAGCGAAGTAGATAAGCTCGCTGATTTAGACGATGAACAGTTAGCGTTATTGGCAGAAGATTTTGTCAGCGTAGCGCGGCTTGAACATGAGTTTTTTAGCGAAGCGCTTGCCAGCGACTCAGTGAATCGGTAAAAATGAATTTTTCGTAGGAGGTGTACAAAGTTTAATCAGGAGTATGTTTGGCTCAACAGATGTTGGGTTTAAACGGATCTTCGGTTTAACGAAGGTAAAAAGAACATTAAAAATAAGAATTAAAAATAAGAATTAAAAAT
>JBLXCH010000017.1:0-10019 GCA_048265065.1 Motiliproteus sp.
TAACTATAGAGCTTTTAACTATAGAGCTTTCAACTATACCGCTTTGAGCTTTACAGCTCTCCACTTTACAGCTCTTCGCTGCTGAGCCTGAGGGCCTTTTTCTGGCGAGATCTTTTCGACAACATGTTTAAGCCTTCGACAAAAATAGAAAAGCCCATCGCGGTATAAATGTAACCTTTCGGAAAGTGCATACCAAAACCGTCAGCGATTAATGTTGTGCCAATAAGCAGTAAGAAACCTAACGCAAGCATCACAACGGTTGGGTTCGCGTGAATAAATCGAGCTAAGGGATCGGAAGCGATCAACATAGCAATCACAGTGATTGTCACCGCGGCAAACATAATCGGCAAGTGCGTCGTCATCCCCACCGCGGTAATAATGCTGTCTATTGAAAAGACCACATCCAGCAATAAAATTTGCCCTATTACCGCTAACAAACTGTAGCTAACGACCGAGTTACTCAGCTTCTCCGATTCAGGCTCTGGGTCAACAATATGGTGTATCTCTTTAGTCGCTTTCCAGACGAGAAACAGACCGCCTAGAATGAGAATAATATCTTTCCAAGAAAACGCATGCGCCAACACAGAAAACACTGGCTGGGTTAATTGCATGATGGCCGCGGCTGCACCGAGCAACGCTAGCCTTAACACAAGCGCACAGCCTATACCTATTTTTCTCGCATTAGCACGTTGATGTTCAGGCAATTTATTGGATAGCACTGAGATAAAAATCAGGTTATCAATGCCCAAGACAAGTTCCATGGCGGTCAATGTAGCAAAAGCCGCCCATGCATGCGGATCTTGAAGCAAGCCTAATAAGTATTCCATTAGTTCTATCCCATCGAAATGTTGCTAATTACCACGCGCTACTTAGGTGTTGCGCATGTATTGAAACGGCTGTAGCCCCTAACCTTCAATAGTCCGCAGAATAAAACTAATTAGCTGTTTAGTGATAGCAATCTTTTGGGGGTGACGACCGGTATGGCATTAGAAGCCATTTATCTACTTCTATTTCTATTTCTACTCCTATTTCTACTTCTATTTCTGCTTCAGTTTAAACAATGTCATCAGTGGTGAAATTGGCCAATCACACATTATCAATTTTATTTTGATAATGATTCAAGCATTACTGCGTTTAACATCACCAAGCAGAAACCTAAGATGTACTCATCATTTAACCAACGGAAGAAAAACCATGAAAGCAATGATCCTCAACGAGTACGGTGAAAGCGCAAAATTTCAATCGGTAGAGTTAAGTTCACCAACGCTAAAAAGCGGCCATGTAATTGTCAAAATTGCTGCTACAAGTGTGAATACGGTGGATACGATGATTCAGCAAATGGGCCAGGACCTCCCTTTCGCCCCGAACCTTCCTGCCGTATTAGGAATGGACTTTGCTGGCACCATTACAGAAATCAGCGATGATGTGGCCGGTTTTTCGGTAGGTGATGAAGTTTATAGTTGCGCAGGCGGATTAGCAGACTTGCAAGGTTCACTGGCAGAATACATGGTAGTCGACGCCAAACTTATTGCTCATAAGCCTAAGTCACTTTCTATGCGCGAGGCCGCATCACTACCGCTAGTGGGCATCACTGCCTTTGAAGGTCTACAAAGAGCCAATGCACATGCGGGGCAAAAAGTACTCGTTCATGGTGGTGTGGGTGGTGTGGGACATGTTGCTGTGCAATTGGCTAAACACTATGGCGCAGAGGTTTACGCAACAGTTTCTGGCGAAAAACAAGCGGCTATAGTTGAGCAGTACGGCGCAACAGCGATTAATTATAAAAATGAGTCAGTGACTGAATACGTTGAAAAGCATACTAACGGGTCAGGGTTTGACGTGATTTACGATTCCGTTGGCGGAACCAATATTAGTAATTCTTTTGCTGCCGCTGCTTTAAACGGACAGGTTGTCACCACCGTTTCTTTACTCGAACTGGATTTAACACCGGCTCATTTGAAAGGGTTATCGCTACATGTTGTCTTTATGCTGATTCCTATGCTGCACAATCATAAACGTGAAGAGCACGGCATCATTTTAGCAGAACTCGCAAAAATCACTGATGCTGGTGCGCTTAAGCCACTACTGGATGAGTCACAATTTAACGCGGAGCAGGTCGGCGATGCCTACAAGCATCTAACCAGTGGGAATGCGATCGGTAAAGTTGTGGTATCAATTTAAGATAAGCACCATCAATAGGTCATACATCCATGGATATGCACAAAATCGTCACAAGAGAACCTTTTGAGGCAATCAATCGGGGTTATAACAACACGTTTAGTCCTAATCGATTAAGCCTTGGTGTGATTGCCCCTATTGAAAGCTATTCGATCGGTGGTATTCCTAGTATGAACCGCCATGTAGAACGCGTTCAATTAGTAGAAAAACTCGGATTTTCTGCCGTATGGCTACGTGATGTACCCTTCAACGTTCCAACCTTTGGCGACGCAGGTCAGCTTTTCGACCCCTTTGTCTATCTAGGTTTATTGGCTGGGCAAACGCAAACGATTGCGCTTGGCGTATCAAGTATCGTTTTACCACTGCGCCATCCAGCCCATGTTGCCAAGGCCATTGCAAGCGTGGACGTATTATCCGGTGGGCGTCTAATTGTAGGGGTTGCTTCTGGCGACCGGCCAGAAGAGTACCCAGCACTTAACATGAGTTTCGAAGACCGTGGCGAACGCTTCAAAGCCAGTGTTGAATACATTAACCGTCTGTGGGGAAACAAACCGTCCTTCACGAACCACTACGGCAGCCCTGGCGGTGGCATGGATATGCTGCCCAAGCCAACAGCGGGAAAAATCCCACTGTTAATTACTGGTGGTAGCCAGCAAGATCCTGAATGGATCGCGAAGAACGGCGAAGGCTGGATTACCTATCCACGCAATCCGGACGTGCAGTCTAGCATTATCACTGCTTGGCGCGAACGCATAGCGGCGGCAGGATTACCGGATAAGCCTGCTGTGCAGTCACTGTATATTGATCTACTTGATGACCCTGACGCACCAGCACAACCAATTCACTTAGGGTTTCGCTCTGGGGTTAATTCGCTTCGTGAATATTTAACGTCATTACAAGCTATTGGCATCAATCATGTCGCCCTAAATCTACGCTTTAATCAGTCTGATACTGAGACGACATTGCAACGGTTAGCCGATGAACTTTTGCCTGACTTTTCCTGACTTTTCCTGATTTTATCGAACAGAGATAACGACATGAAAAAAACCATACTAATAACCGGCTCCACTGACGGCATCGGACTAGAAACGGCAAAAAAGCTTCTATCCCAAGGGAACCGCGTACTGATTCACGGACGTAATTCAGGAAAACTACAGGCCGCCAAAGACGTCTTATTAGCGCAAACATCTAGTGAACAAATTGAAACATACCTTGCTGACTTTTCGTCGATGAGCAGTGTTGAGTCACTCGCGTTGGCGATTGCTGACAAACACCATAAAATAGATGTTTTAATCAACAACGCCGGTGTCTACCAATTACCAAACCCAATCACTGAAGACGGACTGGATGCTCGCTTTGCCGTAAATACCATCGCCCCTTACTTATTAACCAAAAAACTACTGCCTCTACTTGAGCCAAATGCGCGAGTTATTAACCTTTCCTCTGCAGCACAGGCCCCTGTAGATATACATGCACTGCAAGGTAAAACCAGATTAAACGACGCCTTTAGTGCCTACGCCCAAAGTAAGCTTGCGTTAACCATGTGGTCACGAACCATGGCACTAGCACTAAAGAATGAAGGGCCGGTAATTATTGCAGTAAATCCCGGATCTTTACTCGCTACCAAAATGGTACGAGAAGGTTTTGGAATGGCGGGTAATGACATTACCGTGGGCTCGAATCTGCTCAGTGAATTGGCGGTAGATGATGAATATTCAACAACGACAGGGAAATACTTTGATAACGATGCAGGTCGCTTTTCTGACCCTCACCCCGATGCACTAGACCCGCTTAAATCAGCTAAGGTCGTAGACGCCATTGAAGCGATTTTAACGTAGCACTGGCGCACCCATCACGAAAACTAAGCCTCACATTTTCTCAGGGGGCTTCCTTCGGCCCGACTGAGATACCTCACACAAACTCTCTATTACTTTGTAAAAAGACTGTCTATATCATTCTACAAGCATGAAATTCTGCCATTCGGTTGCTACACTTTGCCCCACGCTCTTACCAGCCAAAAACCTAGCCCGCTCAACTGCGTTGCCCTACCCTTCGCTAATATACGACAACATTGATTAGACCGTTTTTGGAGCTTCATGATTCGTTCACTGACATCACTTACAGCATTGTTAATTTCGGACGCCCTAGTACTGCTTGGTCACGGGCTGCTGCTCACACTGCTGCCTGTCACTGCGAGTCAGCTCGGATTCACTGACTTTCAAGTCGGTTTAACCGGTACCAGTTACTTTGTTGGTTTTGTCGTCGGCTGTTTAGCTACACCTTTTGTATTAAAGCGCGTTGGCCACATTCGTACATTTGCGGTGCTTGCTTCTGTTTATACGGCTTTTATATTGTTTTTCGCATGGAGCCAAAGCTTTATTGGCTGGATGTTTCTACGCTTTATGATCGGTGCAATGATCGCCGGCATTTATATGATCATTGAAAGCTGGTTAAACGAACGTGCTGATGTGAAAAATCGTGGGGCGATTCTCTCCTTTTACGCGATGATGAACCTTGTAATGATCACCCTCGCCCAGCAGTTATTGAATTTAGGAGGCGTCGATACACTTTTATTGTTCGCCTTGGCAGGGATTTTCTTATCACTTTCAATTGTGCCGGTCTCACTAACCTTAGCGTTAGCGCCCACACCTGTTCATAAAGTCAGTGTCGATTTTTCTAAAGTCTGGAAAACATCTCACATCGGTTTAATCGGTTCCATTTTTACCGGCCTCATTACCGGCGCATTTTGGGCGCTGGCTCCTATCTATGCCAACGACAGTGGATTTACTACTTTCCAATTAGCTAATTTCATGTCTGCAGTCGTTCTGGGTGGTGCTTTGTTTCAAATCCCCTTGGGTAAATTTTCGGACAAGTTTGACCGACGATTAATCTTAATTTTCATTGCCTTAGGTGGAGCTATAATCTCATTCATAACGTTTGTGGCATCATTGCAAGGATACTATGCCGGCAGCGCATCAACTGTCCTCGGTTTTATATGGGGTGCGTTCAGCATGACCATGTATGCTATTTGTTTAGCCCACGCAAATGACTATGCCGACAGCGCTGATTTTGTCGATATCGGCAGCGCGATGCTGATTGCTTATGGACTCAGTTCGGCCGTCGGCGCTCCTATCGCATCTGCATTCATGGGTGTTTATGGGCATCAGTCTTTGTTCGTGTTTATGGGTGTCTGCTTTACTTTATTCTGCATTATTTTAATCGCACGACGTAAAACTCACGTTCTACCAGCCATGACCGATCACAACGAAGACTTCCAAGCAGTGGCAGGCATGACAACACCAGAGGCCTACAACCTTGACCCTCGTGCAGAAGAGATAGAAGACCCCGTTCTGGAAAGTGAACTAGAACGAGAATGGGCTGATGTTGATGTCGATTATCAGGACATTATTGACGACAGCGTTGAAGTAGTTACAGAGGCAGAACTTGAAGTTACAGAGGCGATGGAGGCTGACATCAATACAGCAGGGGAATCGATTAAAGAACGCTGATTTTCGAAATAACCAGCGCCAAGACTAGAGAATCTTAATCAATAAACCGCGTCATCCTCACTATAAACATTGACGCTAAGATCACCGTTCATACTTTCAGACACTAAAAATGTAATCGGTTTACAGCAAACCTGGCAGTCTTCAATGTACTGCTGATCTACATCGGTTGAATCGATAAGCACTTCGATCGTTTCACCGCAGTACGGACAGCCTATGGATTGTTCGGCCAGTTCATTCAATGCTTAGCACTCCGCTATTCTCAAGATAAGACATACCTATTAATACGGCCCGCACCCTAACCGATAGAGATTGTAGCTGCAACCTACTATAAAAACTGAAGCCACGATCTAGATCGATGGTCATATTTGTTTCGGCGTGACACAGGCAATGTGGCGAAACTCTCGTGTCATATGAGCCTGATCACTAAAACCAAACTCCTGAGCGACGGCTGCAAGACATGCGTTTTTATGCGAACGTAAATAGTTGATCGCTTTTTGAATTCTCAAAATACGCTGGAAGTACTTTGGCGTCATACCCAACCACATTTTGAATAAACGTTGTATCTGGCGCTGGCTTAATGGCGCACCTTCATCAAGCTTTCCCAACGGATCATTGTTATTAATGTGCTTTAAAACCTGTTCTAACGAATCGGGAATCAAGTGGGTAAATGCTAGTCTTTGTTGCGCCCATTGTGATAAAACCTCAGTTTGCTCATCAGCACCTTGAACAGCACTCAATGCAAAATACATTTCATAGAGACCGAAGTGTTCGTCTTCAGAGGGCAATAATAAGGTTGGCTCATGATAGTGGTGGCCTAAGATGCCAAAGCCAATCGCAGGATGAAACCGTACCCCAGCAAGCACTGCTCCCTTAGACAAACAAACTTCGCTGGCCTGTTTACTGGTCCCAAGCATGATGACTCCTTTGGGCAACACACGGCCTGCAACCTTCACTTCGCCTTGAAGGTTAAACACTATACCGCTGCCACCATCGGGATATAGCTTCTTCGTAAGAGGCTGAGGGCCACCCAAAGACGCAGACCAAACCCCTTGTACAAATGTCGACAAAGGGCCGGTTGGTTGTAATAGTTTAAAATGAAATGAGCCTGAAGACGCTTGATTATGAGTCATAACTACCTACCGCAGGCTTAAAGGTTTTCGCTATTCTATTCCAACTATTGATCGCATTAACAGCAATGGTTAAATCCACTACACCTTGCTCTCCCAAAGCCTCAACTGCACGATGGTAATCTGAATCAGTCACGGGTTTTGCGTCAGTGAGATGTTCGGCCCAGTGGAGCGCTGCCTTTTCTAATTCAGTGTAAAAAGGCATATCTTCCCAGGCGCTGAGGCCAATAAGGCGTTCTTGGCTTTCGCCCATATTCAATGCTTCTTTATTATGCATATCGATACAAAATGCACACTGATTTAATTGAGAAACCCTTAACTTCACCAACTCCCAGGTTGAATTAGGAATCGTGTCAGAGGCGCTAAATTGCTCAAATAAGTAGTCTTCTTGCTTCATCTGAAGCTGCATGACTTTTGAAGCTAAATCGAAGTAGTTTGCGCGTAATGTCATCGTTCATCTCCCACTAATTGTGAGTGATAAAGTAGCGTGTTGATCTTATTGAGTATTGAATATTTACGACAACTAACCGCATATAACTAACAAGCTATTAATGCTAGCGACACACAGTCAAACTAAACCCTTGTACTAAGCCCTTGTACTAAGCCCTTGTACTAAGCCCTTGTATTAAGCCTTCAGCACCTCAAGGAGATTCTTATGATCAATGCTCATCGCAGTGTCTGGCGTCAACACGGCCATCGCTAGGGCTTCCCGACACACCTTACTCTCAGGGATGTCCGCGTCTTTGGTCAATAGCACCGACAAGAGCTCTTTAGCTTTTGCTAAACTCGCTCCATAGCGACTAATAACTTGTTCCACCGTAACATGATGAGCTGGGTCATCCATCCAACAATCATAATCTGTGGCGATGGCGATGGTGGCGTAGCAAAGTTGGGCTTCACGAGCGAGAAAGACTTCCGGCACGTTGGTCATTCCGACTAAGTCACACCCTGCAGCGTCTCGAAGAAAAAAGCTCTCTGCCCGAGTACCCAATCGTGGACCGTCTACACAGCCGTAGGTTTTATCGGTATGTAATGTAATGTTGAGATCACTGGCTGCATGGGCGATAGCTTTGGTGAGCTCTGGGCAGGTTGGTTCGGCGGTAGAAACATGAGCCACTAGGCCGTTACCAAAGAAGCTTTTGTCACGATGGCCTTTCACAAAATCGAAATATTGCGCAGGAACTGACAAATCACCGGGAGCAATTTCTTCTCTCAGACTTCCAACTGCAGAAAGCCCAATCACTTGGGTTACCCCTAATGATTTTAATGCCCAAATATTGGCACAATAATTCACTTCCGCTGGCATTAATTGGTGTTGTTGACCGTGACGAGCCAAGAAGAAAACCGTTCTTGAGCGTCCTTCACTATTTGCCGTGGCATTATTTGCAACAATATTAGCAACAATGTCCACTTGATTAGCAACAACGTCCACTTTACCTTCAATAATCGGACTGGATGGTTGACCGAATGGCGTATCAACATGATGTTCTTTTACAACACTAATGCCTTCCAACTGATAAACACCGGTTCCACCAATAACTGCTAACATGGGTAATCCTTACTAATTATCTACTGTGAAAAACGGCTAAAATACTAGGTTTCGCTGCAAGAAGCCCCAAAGGCAAAACAGCTATAACAACGATGATGTTTCATACTAATACGTTGATTCATTACATCTTTTAAGTTGGTGCCAAGTTCGTACTCAAGATCGTCATCAACCAATGTGCAGGCATAAACGCGCAGCTTACCTTCACGTTTAACCACCATCTTACTGAAGGCACACATATAGTTCTTACGGTTTTCTTCGGTTTGATAGGTTGTCATACAGTGCGTGGTGACTTGCGGTACTTCAGGAATACTCCCCGGTGCTTGAAAATCTGGGAATGCAACGATCGTAATAGCTTCAGGCAGCCCCCGCTCCACTAAGAAATCCCGAAAAGCGTGATTGCCTGCTTCAATATCTTCACCCTTATCAGTTTGACGAGCGACTGAAACAGTAAAACCCATGTCATGCAGTTTTTTTAAACCCTGTAGTGAAAGCTCAAAGTTGCCTTCACCGCGGCCTGCATCATGCCTAACTGGATCAAGATAATCGATACTGACACGAAAACTCACCGAATGCTTAGCACGCAATAGCGGCTCCAATTGACTTAAGCGCTTTTGCAGCGGTTCACCACCATTCGTTAACACTAGACATGGTTGAAATTGTGAGGCGTATTCAAGAATTTGCGGCAGTTGCTTCGCTAGAAAAGGCTCACCTCCTGTGAAAGAAAACTGCTCAACACCTAAATCAACAGCTTCATCGATCCAAGGTTTCACCTCGTCAAAACGCATCAACCCTAACCGCGTGTCACCAGGTTTTGAGCCTTCAAGACAAAATGGACAGGAAAGGTTGCATGCTGTCCCCGTGTGAAACCAAAGCTCGCGTAAGGTGTGTGGATCAATATAGCCGCGATCATCACCTTCAGGGGTGTGGTACCAGTTGTCGGTACGAATTAATTCCATAATATTGAAAAGCCTTATTTAAACTCTGTCACTACCTTAAATGATGGCCCCGAGCGTTTGATAACAACGATTATTTAATCCCTAAGTGTTCAATGGTAGTTATCAATGCTTGTCTTGCGGGTACATCAGTTTCTTTGAATTCTTGATAAAAACGCAATAAATCTTCTTTAAAGTCAATATCATAACCAGACGTTGAGAAACCAACTTTCAGCCCATTTTGCTGACAACAATGATTAATCTCATCGCCCAAAGTCACTTGGCTCCACGGTAACTCTGTCAATACAGGCCAAGGCTGCGCATTGGCCATGATGACTAGCCCACCATCTTCTGCCTGTGACAAAACGATGTCATTTTCCGCAAGCTGAGTAATCACCTCAGCATAGTGTTTAGCTGTTAGCATAGGTGCGTCGGTACCAATAAACACCGTATTTGGTTGTCCAAATTGACGTATTGTTTGGTCAAGTTGATTAATGCGTTCGCCCAAATTTCCTGTTTGCTGAGGGATAACTTGAACAACCTCAATGCCTGCGGCATCCGCCTGCTGATAAGCCCAATCGCTATCTTCTTGCCGTGAAGGGGAAAGAATCACTGGGCCTGTCCACTGCACCGCATCTTCTAGCGCACAATCGAATAGCTTCGTTGCTATCTTATACGCAGCCTCTGTGCCGATGGATTCAGCTAATCGCTGTTTTCCTTCGCC
>JBLXCH010000017.1:10029-42229 GCA_048265065.1 Motiliproteus sp.
AGTGACTATAATGGCTAACTTCAATTATCACCGAGTGATCTGTTACATGCATAATCAATTGATGGCCAAGTTCTTCGACCCAACCCAAGGCGTTTATTTTGTCGGAACGACACCACCTAAGGCCACCACCGAAGATGAGCAGGTCTCAGAGATCGCTGACAAACTATTAGAACGACTCTCTTCTGTCGACTATGACGGATTGATTGTCTATGACATTCAAGACGAAAGCTCACGCACCGATAAACCTCGCCCCTTTCCTTTTATGGGAACTCGCGACCCCAGAATGTATACGCAGGTGCTCACAAATAAAAGCCAGCGCCCAGTCATTACCTACAAAAGTGTATCGCAACGCGACAGCAGTGAGTTCCAGCAGTGGCTTAAAGAGGCCTGGGAAGAATTTGGTGTACGCTCGTTAGTGCTTGTTGGCAGTCCTTCTCAATCGGCAGATATTAAGCTTTCTCTGGCTGACGCCTACCAGTTGATTGCCGATTCAACTAATTCGTTCAATTTAGGCGGTGTGACTATCGCTGAACGCCATGCCAAAAAAGGCACCGAGCATCAACGTTTACGCGACAAACAACAAAATGGATGTGAGTTTTTTGTCTCGCAAGCTGTTTATGACGCTGACGCCACCATTCAATTGTTGAAAGATTACGCCTCGCTATCACAACAATCAGGCGAAAAAAGTAACCGTATTATTTTAACGTTTACGCCCTGCGGAAGTGCGAAAACATTAGATTTCATGCAATGGTTAGGTATAGCGGTTGCAGAGGAGACGAAACAGCGCATTATTGATGCCGAACATCCGCTGTCTGAATCAATCGCCATCTGTAAAAGCAACCTAGACCGTATTCTTGATGTTGCAGTGCCTGCAGGTATTCCTATTGGTTTAAACATCGAAAGTTTAACTAACCGTAAGGAAGAAATTGAAGCCTCTATTCAGCTATTCAAAGAGCTCAAGGCAAATCTTGATGAACGTCTGAGCGCACAATATCGCAGTTAATCGCATCGTTCGGCAGAAATTCTGCTGAACGATTCTTTTATATCGCTTTCAAACGCTTAGACTAGCAACCCTGAAGGAAGTTTGTTTTCATAGACTTCCTAATAGGATGGATTAATAAGCCCATGAGCGAAGATAAACCTTTAGCGAATCGCCAGCAGGTTGACCAATTTTTACAACAGGTCGCCCAGACCCCTGCTCCGCAACAACGCGGGCGATTAGTCTTTGCTTTAGATGCGACCGCAAGCCGCCAACAAACATGGGACCAAGCCTGTCAATTACAGGGGGATATGTTTTTCAAGACTCGTGGCATTGGCAATCTGAATATACAAATCGCCTTCTATCGCGGTTACGACGAATTTCGGGTCGCCCCGTGGCACTCCTCTCCTGACAAATTACTAAAAGCCATGCAAACCGTCAGCTGCTTAGGTGGCAAAACACAAATCCGTAAGGTGTTACAACACGCCATTGATGAACACCAACGCCAACCTATTCAAGCGCTTGTGTTTGTCGGTGATTCTGTCGAAGAACCTGTTGATCTCCTAGCACAGTTTGCCGGGAAGCTAGGAATAATGGCGGTCCCTGTTTTCATTTTTCAAGAAGGTAGCGACGCTACCGCTCGTTTTGCATTTTCTCAAATAGCCAAACTATCCGGTGGCGCCCATTGCCAGTTTGACGGACAATCTGCGACACACCTAGGCGAGCTTCTCAATGCGGTGGCTGTCTATGCTACCGGAGGCTACAAAGCACTCACCAGTGCACAGGCATCACCTCAGGTGCTTAAACAACTGACTCAACAACTGCGAAAGTAATATGTTTAATCTTCTGTTTTTAATATTGCTTGTTGCGTTAGTGGTTTGGGGTGTTTTGCTGGTACTAAAGCGCGCGCCTAAGTACGGCCCTTGGTTTCTTATTCGCTTAGGGCTGATTGTTGCCTTCCTTGCTTTAATCGCGATGGCTATGACCGGGCGATTGCACTGGTTACTCGGGGTTTTAGCGGGCTTACTACCGTTAGCAAAACGTTACTTACCCTTGATTTTATTGAGTGCTTTTCCGCTACTTAAACGCATATTGAATCAACAAACGCCCAAACAATCCGCCTCTTCGGGACAGCAGTCAGAAGTACTAACTCCTACACTAAAAATGACCCTAGATCATGATAGCGGTGACATGGATGGTGAGGTTTTAGAAGGACCTTACACTGGCAGCACATTGTCGGCCTTAAATTTCGAACAACTGAGAGACGTGATAACCCATTGCCAAAATTATGATCATGAAGGTCTACGATTGCTCACAACGTACTTGCAGCGACATCACGAGGAAGCATGGCAGCAAGAACAGGCAGGCACATCCAACAACAATTCATACACAGGTTCGTCGGGCCATGAGCAGTCCTCAAGCATGACTGTTGATGAAGCTTTGGATATTTTGGAACTTGAAGCCAACCCCAGTGAAGAGCAAATTCACCGCGCCCATAAAAGAATGATGGCTAAATTCCATCCCGATCGTGGTGGCAGTCACTATATGGCCGTTAAGGTCAACCAAGCCAAAGACCTGTTATTATCTCATCAACGCTAAATCTATTGATCAAGGAATTACCCATGAAAGTAATGATCGACTTTTGCATTGTGCCTCTCGGCATTGGTGTTTCTGTATCACCGTATGTAACAGCGACACAAAAAGTCTTCGAAGAAGCTGGTCTTAATTATGTCCTGCACGGCTTTGGTACTAATGTAGAAGGCGAGTGGGATGACGTTTTTGCTGCAGTAAAGCGCTGCCATGAAGTCATTCACGACATGGGGGCGCCGCGTATCCACGCTACTGTACGAATGGGAACTCGAACCGATAAAGAACAAACCATACAAGATAAACTAGACAGCGTTGCTGCTAAGCTCTAGTGTTCATCGTGCAAACGGACAGTTATTCGCTGTCCGTTTTGCAAACTAAACTCAGCAACTGTCCCTCATAACTGCAGCTGACCTCAAATAAGATTGGCGCACAGCATGCTTGGCAGTCTTCATAATATTCTTGCTCTTCAACACTACAATCCACCGTTGTTTCAAACGAATGACTGCAGTATGGGCAGACAATCTGACATGCTTCTATTAATGGCTCGATCATAGCGGGTATTCCTCTTACTGGGTCTGTCTCCATTCAAACAAAGAAAATTACTAGCAGCACTTATGCTCTGATTGTAGTCTAAGGCTATAGACTTTCTCCGGAGGAATTTTCATACACGATGAACACACCCCAACCAGATAACGGCAAGCGTATTGGGCAAGGCATGTGGATCGTATTTTGGGTCATTTTACTGTTTGTACTTGCTTGGTTTTTTGGGATTGCCGAAGATAAACGAGAATACCCAAACCAAAATATTCAAGGCACCGTTAGCAATATAGGCCGTGAAGTCACTCTCGCGGCAAACCGTGGTGGCCATTACACATTAACCGGCGAAATTAATGGCAACAAGGTTCAATTCTTATTAGATACCGGCGCTAGTGACGTCGTGATCCCCGGTGATATCGCTAAGCGACTTAACTTAAAAGCAGGCAGGACACTGTTAGCCAATACCGCTAACGGCACGATCACAGTTTATAAAACAGAACTTGATGAATTGAGTTTTGGACCGATTCAACTGCGTAATGTTAGCGCGTCCATTAACCCACATATGCAAGGCGATATTCTATTAGGTATGAGCGCCTTACGCTCTCTTGAAATGATCCATCGCGACGACCAGTTACTTATTCGCCAACGTCTTAATTAACACCTTAACCCTGACATAAATACGGTAACTATCAATTTCGACGCACGCATTCTTAACTATTCCAGCCTAGTTAAAGCAAATAGACAGTATGGGGCTATCGACAGGATGGAACTCCAGACAGCATGGAACTCCAGACAGCATGGAACTCCAGACAGAATAGAACTACAGACAGAATAGAACTACAGACAGAGTGAAGATTATAGACACCGTTAACGAATCGAGGCAGCTAAACGAATGCGCATAAAAAAGCCCGCTATGACCGCGGGCTTTTAGCTAACTCAAGGATCCTAAAACTAATTTCAGGCTGACTTCAACCCATCAACATAAGCTAGATGGCTAGCTTGGGCCATGAATTCTGGTAGGTTCGCGCATGGTGACAAACTCTTCTGCTGAGGTAGGATGAATACCTATGGTTTGATCAAAAATGGCTTTGGTTGCTCCTGCTTTGAGGGCAACAGCCATTCCTTGAACGATTTCACCAGCGTCCTCTCCCACCATGTGCACACCCAACACCTTGTCAGTGTTTTGATCAACCAACAGCTTCATTAATGTTTTTTCGTCGGAACCGCTAAGGGTATGCTTCATCGGGCGGAACGACGACACATACACCGCAACATGATTATATTTCTCAATCGCCTGCTCTTCTGTTAAACCAACAGTCCCTATATTGGGCTGGCAGAAAACGGCTGTAGGGATATTTTCATAGCTAACATCCGCTGCTGGTTGATCCTCGTAAACCTGTTTAACAAACACCATGCCTTCAGCTAAGGCCACAGGAGTTAATGCCATACGGTCAATAACATCACCTAAAGCATAGATCGAGGGTACGGATGTTTGGAATCGGTTATTAACCACAACCGCACCTTTATCGGACAGCTTAACGCCGTGTTCGACTAGGCCTAAACCATCTACATTAGGATGACGTCCGGTGGCATAAAGCACCGCATCCACTGTTTCAACGCTACCGTCAGTGAGTGTCACGTCGTAGCGACCAGCTTCGTTCTTTTCAATGCTCTGTGCATTCGTTTTCAAACGGATATCGACACCCTTTTTACGCATTTCCGTTGTGGTGAAATCGCGTATCTCTTCGTCAAAACCGCGCAGTAGTTTTTCACTTCGATTAAGCAAAACCACTTCAGCACCTAATCCATTAAAGACGCCAGCAAATTCAACAGCGATATAACCACCACCAACAATTAAGCAACGCTGAGGAAAATCAGGAAGATCAAAAATCTCGTTGGATGACATCACGTGTTCAGCGCCGGGAATGTCTGGAATTGATGGCCAACCACCAGTTGCTACCAAAATACGCTCGGCTGTGTAGGATTTATCACCCACCATGACCGAATGCGCACCGGTCACGGTAGCCCGCCCCTGAACGATTTCTGCACCACTGTTATTCAGCAAATTCTCATAAATCCCATTAAGGCGAGAAATTTCAGAACGTCGATTAGATTTCAACACTTCCCAATCAAACGAACCTTCACCGAACGTCCAGCCAAAGCCCTTGGCATGAGCCAACTCTTCTGCAAACTCGCTCGCATAGACGTAGAGTTTTTTCGGCACACAACCCACATTCACGCAGGTGCCACCCATATAGCGATCTTCAGCTATTGCGACTTTTATGCCTTGCGCTGCGGCCATACGCCCAGCACGAACACCGCCTGAGCCGGCTCCAATTACAAAAAGATCAAAATCATACGTCGACACGGTGTACTCCTAAATAAAATATCCTATAAGTGCTGTATTTATTATGTGCTCACTTTGTGACTACAAGTTTGTCAGATTATTCCCTAAAAACCGACTAATTATCATTTCATTGATCAAGCTTACTGTTCAAGCCGCACAATCTAGCTTAAGGTATGTGCGGTTATCTTAAATGCATTATAGGTCATTGTTATGAAAGTAGTTTCTTTTAACGTCAACGGCGTACGCTCAAGGCTGCATCAGCTGGAAAAACTCATTGAGCTGCATCAGCCAGACATTATCGGACTGCAAGAAACTAAAGTTCATGATGAAGAATTCCCTGTAGCTGCCATTGAAGCGATGGGTTATCACGTCGAGTTTTTCGGGCAAAAAGGCCACTACGGTGTTTGTTTAATGTCAAAACAAAAGCCGATAACTATCGTTAAAGGGTTACCTGAGGAAACCGATGAAGATCAAAAACGAATGATCATGGGGACTTATGCCACAGCTACCGGGCAAGAAATCAAAGTATTGAACGGCTATTTCCCCCAAGGAGAAAGTGTAGACCACCCCACTAAATTTCCTAACAAACGCCGCTTTTATCAAGGTTTACAAAACTGGCTAACCAGTGCTTTTTCTCCAGACGATCATGTTGTCGTAATGGGCGACATGAACATTTCATCAGAAGATATTGATATTGGCATTGGCGAAGACAATCGCAAACGCTGGTTACGTTCAGGAAAAACCAGTTTTCAGCCTGAAGAACGAGACTGGCTACAGCGATTAACGGGATGGGGGTTGGTTGATACATTTAGGGCACAGCACCCAGAGCAAACAGGATTTTACAGCTGGTTTGATTATCGCAGCAAAGGCTTCGATCGCGACCCTAGACGCGGACTACGCATCGACTTAATCCTCGCCACTAATAGTTTAATGACTCACTGCGCTGCCACGGGGATTGATTATGACATCAGAGGAATGGAAAAACCTTCCGACCATTGCCCTGTTTGGGCGGAGTTTACGGTCTAAAAATACCCTTTAACATCCAATTATTTTAAATATGCAATAAAACGGCAATAAAGTCAGCAGTTCTTCACTTTCTGTTGTCTATTCGTACTGCAAGGTTGGATTGAAAAATCGAATGCCATTCTCAGTAATATGCATATCTATAATATGCAGCAATAGGAGGTTTGTTGGTGGTTTCAACAACGGGCGTTGTAGCGAGTAAAACTGCTATCAACGAAAAATTCAATATAGACACAAGTGAAGCGTCTAAATTGCTAAAGGCTCTCGCGAATGAGAACCGCTTACGTGTGCTCTGCTACCTTGATAAAGGAGAGCTTTCCGTTAGCGAATTAAATGAACGCCTAGCTCTGTCTCAATCCGCCTTATCCCAGCACCTTGCTGTATTAAGACGAGATGGTATTGTGCAAACACGCAGGGCATCACAAACGATTTACTACTCGTTGAGCCCAGGTAAAGTCACTGAGGTCATTCGTACGTTACGAAGCATGTACCAAGAAGAATAGCACTGGACTAATACACTAAAAAAGGCGACCTAACAGGTCGCCTTTTTTGTGATGCATGTTACCTAGCCGTTACCTAGCCGATAGTCGCGACTATGGATCGCAACGTTTACTGGCTTAGCTTAAGGAGCAGCTTATTAAGGCGATGCACATAAGCGGCAGGATCTTCTAGATGGCCGCCTTCAGCAAGATGCGCTTGGTCAAATAGAATCTCCGTCAATTCATTAAAACGATCAACGTCAGCCTCATCGTTTAAACGCTGTAGTAATGGATGCTCAGGATTAATTTCAAAGGTTGGTTTAGTCTCTGGTACTGCTTGGCCTGCGGCTTCCATGATACGACGCATTTGCATGCCCATATCTTGTTCGCCAACCACCAAACAGGCGGGAGACTCAACGAGACGATGCGTTACGCGTACGTCTTCCACTCGCTCAGCCAACGCTTCTTTAATGCGCTCTAATAGCGACTCATATTCTTTTGCTGAGGCTTCTTGCTGTTTTTTCTCTTCTTCATCTTCGACAGCGCCTAAATCCAAGCCACCTTTACCGACATCTTTAAAGCGCTTACCTTCGTATTCATGAAGGTTGCTCATTAACCATTCGTCAACACGGTCAGATAACAACAGCACTTCAATGCCTTTCTTACGGAATACTTCAAGGTGCGGACTGTTTTTAGCCATGTTGAAGTTTTCTGCAACAATGTAATAAATTGCTTCTTGGCCTTCTTTCATGCGTTCGATATACGCATCAAGGGACTCAGATTGTTCAGCAGTTTCCTTGTGTGTGGTCGCAAAGCGCAGCAATTTAGCAATCTTATCGGTGTTAGCACTATCTTCAGCAGGTCCTTCCTTAAGGACCTCACCAAATTCTTTCCAGAATGCGGCGTATTTTTCTTCATCTTTGGACAGTTTGTTCAACATGTCTAAAGAACGCTTCGTCAGCGCAGAGCGCATTGAATCAATAACAGGGTCTTTCTGAAGGATTTCGCGCGAAACATTTAGTGATAGATCATTAGAATCAACAACACCTTTTATGAAGCGTAGGTAGAGCGGTAAAAACTGTTCCGCGTCATCCATAATGAAAACACGTTGGACATAAAGCTTAAGGCCGCGAGCACCTTCACGGTTCCACATGTCATAAGGGGCTTTGCTCGGTACATACAGCAAACTGGTATATTCCAGCTTACCTTCGACCTTGTTGTGGCTCCATGACATTGGGTCTTGGAAATCGTGAGACACATGCTTATAAAACTCGCCATACTCTTCGTCACTCACTTCAGTACGAGAGCGAGTCCATAAAGCAGTGGCGTTGTTAACCGTTTCCCACTCAGGTTCTTTTGCTTCGTCTTCACCTTCTTCGCCGTAGCTTTCTTTGAGCATCTCAACAGGCAAAGAGATATGATCAGAATACTTACGAATAAGGTTTCGTAAGCGCCAGCCGTCCGCAAAGTCGAGATCTTCATCTTTGAGGTGCAAGATAATGCTCGTTCCCCGTTGCGGACGATCAATAGCTTCAATGGAGAATTCCCCCTCTCCGGCTGACTCCCAACGTACACCTTCACTAGCATCGGTACCGGCACGACGTGTGAGGACTTCAACACGATCAGCTACAATAAACGAAGAATAAAAACCAACACCAAACTGGCCAATCAATTGTGAATCTTTCTTCTGATCGCCTGTTAGTTTAGAGAAAAAATCTGCTGTCCCTGATTTTGCGATCGTGCCGAGGTGGTTGATCACATCTTCACGGTTCATACCAATACCATTATCAGTAATGGTGAGTGTTTTTGCGTCTTTATCAAACTCAATTGAGATTTTTAGCTCTGAATCATTTTCATAAAGATCGCCATTCGACAATGCTTCAAAACGAAGCTTGTCGGCAGCATCAGATGCGTTGGAAACTAACTCCCGCAAGAAGATCTCTTTATTACTGTAAAGAGAGTGAATCATCAGATGCAGTAACTGCTTAACTTCTGTCTGAAAACCTAAAGTTTCTTTTTGCGTTTCTGTCGCCATGCTCATGACCTTGTTTTATCCAATCTTGTTTTAACTCAGTTTGCTTTTGCACAAAGCGTTAATAACGGTGTTAACCATCGTTGCTTCTTAGGTGGGGTCGGCAAGTTTAATTTCAAGTCAATGTTTACACGATCAGACAGCAATAACGGGAAGCTTAAGAATAAACTTACGCTAGATGATTAGAGATATTCTGTGAGTCGCCGTAGAATACAACCGGACCGGTAAACCGAGCGAGCTTGATGTGAGTAAAAACGTGAGCACTGATAACCTGCTGTTATTCAACAAGCCTTTTCAGGTTATGTGCCAATTTACGGATGAACAAGACCGTAAAACACTGGCAGATTTTATCAAGATTCCTGATTTCTATGCCGCTGGGCGGCTCGACTACGACTCTGAGGGCTTAGTGCTTCTTACCAATGATGGTGCACTACAGCATCAGATTGCCAACCCCAAAAACAAAATGCCAAAGACGTACTGGGTGCAGGTAGAAGGCGAAATCACAGCTGAGGCGATTATTCAATTACAACGCGGTGTCACCCTAAAGGACGGGCCAACCCGCCCTGCCAAAGCCGCACGAATCGAAGCGCCAGACGTATCGCCAAGAAACCCACCCATACGTGAACGAAAAAACATTCCCACGAGCTGGATAGCGCTCACCATTACAGAGGGTCGCAACCGCCAAGTAAGACGAATGACTGCAGCGGTTGATTTTCCTACGCTGCGATTAATACGAGTAAAGATCGGTAATTGGGAAATAACAGGAATAAAAACCGGAGAGTTCAAGAAAGAGTCTGTGCACCTGCCAAAAACAAAGACAAGCACACGTTATTCAGAAAGAAAAAAAACTCAACGACGCAAACCGATTAAGCTTGGCGCAAATCGTCGTTAGCAGCATCTTTATCTTCATTTTGGTCTTGCAACAGCGAAGGATCTTCTTGAATCCAATCAAGAACTTCATCCGTTGATTTGAACTGTGGGCTACCTGTCCAAATCGTTGCCATAAGATTAGCCAACTCAAGAATCAACTGACGATAGTGATTAGTAAACAAACGAGAGCCTAATCTCGCGGTGAACCACCGTAAGAGAACCTTGCGCTGTGTTTCCTGATTACTGCTTACTTGATCTTTAAGTTGCTCTAGTGCCTGTTCAAGGCGTTCTTTATCTTCACTAGGCCAATCAGCAGCCATTGTGACGAGTTGCAACTCTAACCAAATATCAGACAGCGATTTTGGCTCATTACTCATAGGATCACCCTTTGCGCGCCCCTTTGATTTTAAAGAGTTTTGCGCTTCGTTCTACGTCGATGCTATCACATTCATAGCAACAACAAAGATCTACTTATATCTATAGTCTATTTCGCCCAGTTTTGGCCAGACATTACTAAAATTTAATTTAAATTCAAAAAAACGTTTAATACGCTTGTTTAAAAATGAATTTACCATAAAATTGGCGGCTTAGGGGATTATTTTAGCTGAATATCGGGTTACTCTGTGTGTTCTGCAGAAACGATAATAAAAGTCTTTATAATCTGCATTAGCCCGACTTTATAACGGAGCCTGTCTGGTCGCTATGCAAGCTTTATCCACTCAACAAAAGCAACTTTTTCAAGAGATTGGCTTCTCCAGCTTGCCGATCTCGACTGTTGTGTTACTTGAGTGTTTAGAAGCTATCAATGGCAATAAGTCCCTGTTTGAACTCTTTGCTGCGATTAAGAAAGACCCTGTTCTTTACTTGCGCAGTCTAGACTTAATGAGTAACGAACGACCGCTTTTACCTAGCGACTTAGAAAATACTCAACTGCATTCAAACATCACACTACAGAGTGCGATACATCGACTGATCAAATCAACAGCAGTGACTGCGTACTTTAATAACGAAGCCCACAGTGACACGCTAGCTAGTCCATCTACCTTATCAAAGGTCGCTAACTTATCTAATTTATCCAACTTTCCTAACGACGAAAGCGGTGGACGTTATGAGAATAACGCCGATTCACTTTATGATCGCTATTGGAAAGAAGCTCGGCAATGCGGCTTAGTCGCCGAAGCGCTAGCTAAAGCAACCAATTACCCACACCCTCAAGAAGCCTACCTTGCAGGCTTGCTCCACAACCTGGGCCAACTTATTCGCCTCATTCAAGATAAAGATGATTATGTTGAGATTTACACCAACTCAGCAAGCTGCATAGATTTAGAGCTCTTCGAAAAAGAATGGTTTGGCTCTACTTCGGCTCAAATTGCATCTTTTTTGTCAGAACCACTCCTTGAAGATTCTTTTCTATCGGAAGCTATTCTCTTTCAGTTCGAAACGCCCAATACACTATTAAATGCACCGCAGTTGGTAAGAATTGTTGCATTGGCATCAAATTGGGTCCAACCGAACACAGACCATAGCGCACTGTTTGCTAATATCGAACAACTGCTACAAATTTCTCGTGAACACTCAGCAAAGATTGAAAACAGCATTCAACAGCAACAAGTTATCGACCATGGTGGGATTGACCTCGTTGTCAATAATGACACGCAAATCCACAGAAAGCGTAACGACCAACTCAAACAGCTTTGTTACCAGCTAGCCTTTGAAAATAGCTTAAATCCTACATTAGGCCACGATGAAAAATCACTGTGGTCAGCGTTAATCGACAACTTCCAAATCCTCTTTGGGCAACGTCCTTTAATGCTATTTAAGCTTTCTGGTGATACCTTACAAGTTCAAACCATCAGTCATGATACCCCTGCAAAAGTGTTGCAAATCCGCTTCGATAGAGCATCCATTCACGGCTCTTCATTAGCTTCAGCATTGAAAGACCGGGAGCCTGTTTTTTATCATCAACAAACAGGTGGGCTGAACATTGTTGATCAACAGTTATGCCGCTATTTGAACCGAGAAAATTTATTATCGATTCCATTATTGTCTAATGGGCTACCAACGGCAGTGCTCGTGGCCGGTCTTGTCAAAACGAATAATAGTGAAGTGATAGATAGCGAAAGGCTCGATGTCTACTCTCGCAACGCCAATAAAATCCTCGAGCAGATCGGCCATACCGCCGAGCGAAGCACCCAGCGAATTGAGCAATATAAGGAAAGCCATTCTGAGGCAATCCGTAAGCTTGTACATGAAAGCGCAAACCCTCTCGGCGTGATAAATAATTATATCGAAGTACTAAAACAATCGCTGTCTATGGATGTAAAAACAGCTAGTCAATTAGAAACTATTAGAAAGGAAATCAACCGAGTATCGCGACTACTTCATAAAATACGTGATGTTGAAACCTCACCAGCGAACGTGACACAACATATCGATCTTAACCGCATTATTCGTTCTCAAGTCGACCTCTTAAATGCCAGTCTATTTCGCACCCATGACATTCGTTGCGATCTAGAACTTGAGATGGGAATAAAAGAAATTAGTATTGCCTCAGAAAGTGTTAAACAAATATTACTCAATTTATTGAAGAATTCCGTAGAAGCTATTGGTAATTCAGGTAGAATTTTGATCCGTACGCGCAGTGGAATTAACTTCAATGGTAGTGTCTATACCGAACTATTGATTATTGATAATGGCCCCGGCATCGACTCTGCTATTATCTCAGCTGCTTTTTCACCAGTCCCTACGACAAAAGGAAACTCTCACTCAGGTTTAGGGCTAGCCATTGTGAGTCAATTGGTACAAGAAATGGGCGGACTTATTAGTTGCCAAAATTCCACTGAAGGCGGTGCGGAGTTTAGAATTCTCTTCCCCTGTGAGTGTTAATCGGGATTTATTATGACGGATAACACCTCATGGAACGGTACAAACTATAACGACTACTTTGCCAATGGCACTGAAGACGATATTGACTTCAATGTACTAAGCAACATTCTTGTTGTTGATGACGATATCGCTATGCTGCGAAGTGTCTCTGACCTGCTCAATTCCTTTGGCTATCAATGCCAGTCTGCAGAAACCGGCATGCGCGCACTCAACGTGCTACAAGAGCAAAATATTGATTTAGTCCTGCTTGATCTCAACATGCCTAACGTTAATGGGTTTCAGGTACTCAAAGAGCTTCGCAAAACTAACCAAAGTACTGATGTCATCATCTTAAGTGGCGAACACAATTTTGATGACGCTGTGCGCGCAATGGAATTCGGTGTTCGTCACTTCTTACGCAAGCCTTACCTACCCACCGAATTACTTGAAGCAATCAATAAAACCGCTGACAGTCGACGTATCGATCGTAAGCGCCAGATTCAAGAGCACAAGTTACAAAAAGCCGTCTACCAAAACGAATTCGTTGTACACAACTCTCCAGACGTGATTTTCATGCTGGACACCCAAGGCTGTTTTAGCTTTATCAACCAACGCGCTGAAACACTACTTGGCTACCAGCACGAAGAACTGATTGGCATGCACTTTAGTGTGCTCGTTCACCCCAACGATCTACATCTTGCTCAACACGCCTTCCCAGAGAGGCGGACAGGTAAGCGGGCCACCATTGAAGTCGAACTCAATGTATTGCCTAAAAACCAACACAACGTTAGTCATTTTTCAGAAGACTCCAGTGCTATCAGCGTTGAGTTAAGCTCGATGGGAATTTACGCCAGCGATTCAGATAAATCGTTCATTGGCAGCTATGGTGTGCTCCGTGATATCCGCGAAAGAAAACGCACCGAGCAAATGGTAAATTACCAGATTTACCATGATCTACTCACGGATCTGCCAAACCGAGCGCTCTTTAAAGATCGCTTACAGCACGCGATCACTCAAGCCAAACGTAGCCAAAAACAACTAGCGGTTATGTTTTTAGACCTTGATCGCTTCAAGATAATTAATGACTCTTTGGGACACTTAGTTGGCGACCAGCTATTGCAGGCCGTATCAAAGAAGTTGCGTAACTGCCTGCGAGGCAGTGACACCCTAGCTCGCGTCGGTGGTGACGAATTCAATTTACTGCTACCCAACATTAACTCTGCTGAGGATGCACGAATAATTGCCCAGAAAATACTCTCTGAACTGGAGCAGCCAATTATTATTGATGGCATAGAGTTATTTATTAGTTTTAGTATCGGAATCGCGCTATACCCGAACGATGGTGAATCTATTGATACGTTGATTCAGCACGCGGACAACGCGATGTATCACGTAAAGGAAAATGGCAAAAAGAATTTCGAATTCTACAACAGCGACATGCAAACCAAGCACGTCCGACACGTCACCCTTGAGCATGATCTTCGTTCAGCTATCAGCAATAATGAATTTGAAATCTACTACCAACCCCTAGTGGATGTAGCGACAGGGAAAACTTCCTCGGTTGAAGCCCTTATTCGCTGGCACCACCCTGATAAGGGGCTTGTTCTTCCTGGTACTTTTATCGAGTTGTGCGAGGAGCGTGGTCTTATTAACGAAATGGGCGATTGGCTATTAAATCAAGCCTGTCAGACCGTCAAAAACTGGTGGCTGACAAACCCAGAGTTAAAGTTATCCGTTAATGTTTCTTCCCGCGAATTGCTCCAAAAAGACTTCGTTCAACAAATAACTCAATGCCTAGAGCGTAACCAGTTTCCTGGCGAAATGCTGGTTCTTGAGATTAGCGAAAAAGTACTGATGCAAGATATGGAAAACACCATCAACGTGCTGAAAGAGGTTTCCCAACACGGGGTGCAAATTGCCGTTGATAATTTTGGATCAGGCTTCTCATCTCTTGGCTATATTCATTCACTGCCTCTTAATATCTTGAAAATTGATCGCTCATTCATTGAGAAGATCAAAACCAAAGATGATAGCAGCACTATTTTGTACGCGATTGTTTCTATGGCAAAAGGCTTAGGCTTTAGCGTTGTCGCAGAAGGCGTAGAAACAGAAGAACAACTCAAATTCCTGCAACGCCTTGGCTGTCAAACGGCACAAGGCTTCTATCTGAGCAGACCAAAACCAGCTAGCCAAATTGAGCCACTCCTTCTTCAAATAGCCTAACGGGGCGACGCGTTGAATAAAAATGTACTCATCCTGTCGCTATGCCAAGCACTCTTGGTGAGTGGCAATATATTACTAGTTGCAGTCAGCGCGTTAATCGGTAAACAGTTAGCACCTACCCCCGAACTCACTACTCTTCCCGTCGCAATCCAGTTCATTGGCTTGATGATTTCAACGATCCCTGCCTCGATGATCATGGCCAAAACCGGCAGAAAGCGAGGTTTCTTTATTGGTAATAGCCTAGGTGTCCTCGGTGCCTTTCTTTGTATGTTTGCCATTTTTAGCACAAGCTTTGTGTTGTACTGTGCCGGCACTGCTTTTATTGGCATTGGCATTGGTTTCGGTAACCTCTACCGTTTCGCCGCTTTAGAAGTCTGTGATGAGGACAAAAAAAGTCAGGCGCTTTCGCTGACAATGGCTGGCGGCGTTATAGCAGCGATTCTCGGACCTAATCTAGCTATTTATTCCCAAAGGCTGATGCCCGAGCCCCCCTTTCTTGCTGCTTTCTTTGTTCTCGCTCTGCTTTATGTGTTGGCATTAGTGCTAATTAGCAAAATACACATTCCCGACACCTATTCTCATGATCCCAAAAACACTGGCCGACCATTGTCGGTCATTGCAAGACAACCTATTTTTATTATCGCAGTCACCGCAGCTACCATAGGTTACGCAGTCATGAGCTTAGTGATGACGGCCACCCCGTTGGCCATGCAAAACTGCGGATTTAACTTTGATGATGCCGCGTGGGTTATCGAATGGCATGTACTCGGTATGTTTGTGCCATCATTTTTTACAGGACGCTTAATCCAGCGTTTTGGCATAGTCGCGATCATGACTGCTGGCGCCTTATTGAATTTTATTTGCTTAATGATCAACATTCATGGGCAAACCTATGAACACTTTATGATCGGGTTGATTCTATTAGGCGTGGGTTGGAACTTTATGTTTATCAGTGCAACGCAACTGGTCACCCAGTCGTACCGCAATGAAGAAAAAGCTAAGACGCAAGCGCTCAACGAATTTATGGTCTTTAGCGTCGTTACCGTATCAGTACTAGCGTCTGGTTGGATGGAAGTCACTCTCGGCTGGCAGCTTCTAAATATCAGCATGTTGCCAATCATCGTCGTCGCATTGCTGATGATTTTTTGGTATCACCGGAGCACAAAAAAGCCGACATAATGTCGGCTTTTTCAGACCTATGAGGTGCTTACATTTTCATGTTGTGGGCTTTAAAAGCAGCAATCATATCAACCGGCTTCTGCTTTTTCTTAGCGCTTTGTAAAACATAAACTACTGTCTCGCCATTCGGGCCAGAACCAATGTCTGTAAAACGATAAGCGGCTTCGCCAGTTTTACGGACTGTTTCCATTTCTTTGTAGCTATCAAAAACATAGATCCGACCTTCTACCTGCATTTCGCCATAGAAGTTTTCTGCCGCTGCAAGCTCACCGTGATACATGTCGATGCTAGCAATGCCTGCTGTTTTCTTTTTGTCTTCACCCGTCAAACCAAACACCAGCGTTTCGCCTTTAGGACCTTCACCGATGTAAACTTTACGGTATGAGGTTTCACCCACTTCGTTGAAGCTCTGGTAAGTAGCCAGGTCATCAAATAAATAAATACGACCCTCAGCATGTACTTCATAGAAGTCATCATTATTGAGCTGAACGTCTACCATTTCGTCTTTCTTTGTATTTTGACCACCACAAGCAGTTAATGCCGCAGCCAAACCCAGAGTCATCATCAGACGGGTTTTCAACATGTTTTTCCCCTTCACAAAAGTCATCAAAGCCCTGAAGACTAAAGAGGAAATGTGACAATAAATTTACAAAGAATATTTATCGTCACAACACATATGAAAAACACATATGAAAAATCACATACGGTCGATGGGGTCGAGCTGTTCTCCGTCGGTATAACAAATGGAAAGGTCACGAAGCAAACCGTCTTCAATGCTATAGCACAAACCATGGACTGAAAGCTCCTGCCCATTTTTCCAAGCATTCTGCACAATCGTGGTTCGCGCAACATTTCTTGCTTGCTCTGTGACATTCAGCTCACATAAGCGATTAACCCGGTCTTTATCAGTCCCACAGGCGTCAACCTCAGCTTGGTGTGTGCGATAAACATCTTTAATGTGACGCAACCAGTTATCAATCAAACCATGTTGCTTATTTTTAAGCGCGGTTTGAATACCACCACAGCCATAGTGCCCACAAATAATGATGTGCTTCACTTTTAAGACTTCAACCGCAAACTGCATCACTGATAGGCAATTCAAATCAGAATGCACTACTACATTAGCAATATTACGATGAACAAAAACCTCACCCGGCTCTAAGTTCAGAATCTGGTTAGCAGGTACACGGCTATCGGCACAGCCAATCCAAAAGTACTCAGGGGTTTGCTGCTCAGAGAGACGTTGAAAAAACTCAGGGTCTTCTTGTTTGATTTTATCCGCCCACTGACGATTATTTTCAAACAGTTTTAAGTCACTAGCCATACTTTCCTCTCTCAATAACAACAATAACCTTTTGAAGTAAAAGGTTATTTATATTTACTAGACAATAATATCAAAAGGGTTTAACCACTACCAAGATCAAGATAGGAACAAAAAACAGCAACGGTAGTTCATTCATTAAGCGAAAAAACCGACCCGATTTGCTCAATGCATCCTGCTTCATCTGTTGAACGATCTTATGCGTCCACCCATGAAACCCGATCAGCAACAACACCATGGCAACTTTAGCGTGCAACCAACCCCCAGAAAATCCATAGCCGATCCACAACCACAGACCCAAAATAATGGTCAGTACAGCCATGATCGTCATGAACACAAAGAGTTTGTGCGCCATGATCACCAACCGGCGAACATCCTCTCCTGCTGCACGTCCTTCTGCATAATGAACAAAGATGCGAGGCAGATAAAAAATACCTGCCATCCAGCTTGTCATCGCTAAAATGTGAAAAACCTTAACCCACAACATGAGCCACCTCGTTTACAGTGAAATTGCAGAAAGCGGTCGTATCACCAGCCTGAGCTAGTATGTCCCTACGTTTTCGCCCAGCAAGCTTATCAAGTCGCAATAATTACTCGCACGGCATCTAACTGCAACTGCGTTTGCTGCAGATACATTGTTAAGTTTTGCTGCTGGATGGCTAGGTTTTCTAGCTCGTCTTGACGAATACCCGGGTTAACCTGAGCTAGATACTTCAATCGCTCCATCGCTTGCTGCTGAACCTGCTCCATCGTGCTGATGGCTTGTTCAACTAGATCAGCTTGTTGATCCTTAACAATTCCATCCGCTCTGCTAGCAAGCGTTTGAATTTCATCACGAGCATGGCGGATAATTTGTGGAATCTGGATCTTATTTACTGGCCCAGACAGCTTTTTCACATGAGCAGGTGTTAGCACCTTAGTCAGATCTCTGCCCTCACTATCGACCAGCACACGTACGCTGGCATCCGATAAATAACGCTCTAGCTGGAGCGCCTTAGGAGCTGGACAAAACGGCACAAAGTAGCACTCAAGCATCACCGTTCCCGGCTTAATGGCAGACACTTTGATCGTGCTGATACCGGTATTCCCGGTTTCACCATTGGCAATGAGTTCCATTACCCCGGAGACAAGCGGATGCTCCCAGGTAACGTACTCAACATCTTCGCGCAGTAAGGCACGATTGCGTGAATAAGTCAGGCTCACACCTTCCTCGGTCAGCCCAGGAAAGAAATCCACTAACATGTGTTCACTGGGACGCGCGATAATAACTTGTGGACTGTGATGCTCTTGATCAACGCCAAAGTAATCGAAAACCTTACCAATATAACTGCTGAGTTCACTAGCTTGGCTATTTTCTTCAACGGAGCGAATCACGTCTTCCGCCACATTGGCACGGCAAGAATTGAGCTCCAAGAGCCTGTCCCGACCTTCTTTCAATTGCTGCAGTAGCGATTGATTCAAGGCTGCTGTGGCTTCCACAAGCGACGCTAACTCACCGTCAGCGGTATCTACAGTTATCTGACTCAGCTCACCATAAAAACGCTCAAACAAAGCTTCTCCGGTTGGTGCAGCAGACAAGAAAGCATCAATCCCCTCGTTTAGCCAAGTAAACAACCATGCCTGCGGGCTCTGCTCGTAAAAAGGAACGTGGATGCTCACTGGATACAGTTGACCAATACGATCTAAGCGCCCGATACGCTGTTCAAGCAGGTCAGGATTAGTCGGTAAATCAAACATCACCAACTGATGCGCAAACTGAAAATTCCGCCCTTCACTACCAATTTCAGAACAAATAAGGATTTGAGCGCCCTCTTCGGCATCCGCAAAATAGGCAGCAGCCCTGTCGCGCTCAATGATACTCATACCTTCATGGAATACACTGGTGCGTAAACCCACTCGCAAGCGAAGGTGCTGCTCTAAAGCCATTGCCGTCTCAGCACGTGAACAAATCAATAACACCTTGGCTGCTTTGTCAGTGGCGACACGCTCTTCCATAAATGCAATTAGCCAGCTCACGCGCTCATCGTTTTCTAACCAGTTACCACCGAAAATCTGTTCTGGCTGTAACGCGGTTTCAAAATCACTACTGGCAAAAGCTTCATGATCTTCTTCGGGAATCTGCAACGGGTGTGGAATCAAACTACGGCCAGCGAAACCTTCAACACCTTGCCGCGTGTTTCTGAATAACACTCGACCGGTACCATGACGATCAATCAACTCATCAATTAGTTGCTGTAGCACAGTAGGTTTAGTTGAAGCTAGAGACGCTTCTTCAGTATCCTCATCAATACCCGACTCTTCTGCAAAAGCCGGATCTTGCTCAAAGGCTGGGCTTTCTTCATCGAGCGTTGTTTTATTTATTTCATCATGAAGCTTTTCATCAGCAACTGCCGCTAACTCAGCAGCTTCTATTGCAAACTTATTAACCCAAGCGTCATAAGCACCCTCACCCAAATACTCAGTAAGCGCGGCCTTCGCAGCGCTTTGACCAAGCACACTTTGCGGGTTTTCTGCCACGAGTAGCTGCTGTACTAATTGGTTGAGCGGTTTAAAGTTTGCTTCCTCCTCTTGGAAAGTAGCAAGGTCATGATAACGATCAGGATCAAGCAGGCGTAAACGTGCGAAATGACTTTCTATTCCCAGCTGCTCAGGCGTTGCTGTCAATAACAATAAGCCGGGGCTGGTCGCGGCTAATTGCTCAACAACTTGGTATTCCTCACTAACGGCTTCAGGAGACCAACTAAGATGGTGAGCTTCGTCCACACAAAGCAAATCCCAACCGGCCGTTAAGGCCTGGGTTAATAGTTCATCAGAGTTCACCAATAAGGAGAGAGGACACAGGACACGCTGTTCCGTTTCAAAAGGGTTCACCCCCTCTTCAAGCAATGATTCGCAACGGTCTTCGTCAAACACGGCAAAACGCAGATTAAAACGACGCAGCATTTCAACCAGCCACTGATGAATCAAACTATCAGGCAGCAAAATTAATACCCGCTGTGTGCGCCCGGTAAATAATTGCTGGTGAATAATTAAGCCAGCTTCAATCGTTTTACCCAGGCCGACTTCGTCCGCTAATAGAACCCGAGGCGCATGGCGCTTACCAACTTGGTGCGCGATATAGAATTGGTGTGGCAACAACTGAACTCGCGGGCCTAGAAAGCCAAAGGTGTCACTACTGTGCAACCGGTGCAGGTGCTTCTGTGTTTCTTGTCGAAGCTGGAAAGGTCCCGGCTTATCCACTTGCCCTGCCAAAAGACGATCTAAGGGCTTATTAAAATGCACAAAACTGTCTAAATCGAGTTCATGAACAATGATCGATTCACCATCAACCGTCGTGCCCGCATAACCGAAGCACCCTGCCTGTTCCATTCGTTCTGTTACGGTAAAAGTTACGCCCTCAGCCGTAGAAAGCTGCTCACCCACAGCGTATTCAATTCGACTTAATGGCGCGTTATCAATTGAGTAAACACGTTCTTCTGCAGCAGCAGGGTAACTCATAACAACTCGACGGCCATCAATATCAGCAACGATGCCCAGCCCAAGTTCTGCTTCGGTATTACTTATCCAGCGCTGTCCGCGCACAAATAGAGGAGAATTCAAGATAGAGTCTCAGTTCAGTAAACAGGATTAAATAAGCGTAGACGTTATTTCCAGCGGTCGGCGGCTTCTAAGTCAGAGGTTTTTTGCTCAACCCAGTAGTCATCTTTTTCAGTGAGTTCTTTCTTCCAAAACGGTGCATCTTTTTTCAAATAATCCATGATGAATTCACACGCGGCGAAAGAGTCGGCACGGTGTCCACCACTCACCACCACGAGGACAATTTGATCGCAAGGCGTTAAGCGACCAACGCGGTGAATAATGCGAATACCGTTGAGGTTCCAGCGATCTCGAGCTTGATCTGCAATCCCTTCAAGGCACTTTTCAGTCATTCCGGGATAGTGCTCCAAATGCATCTGATTTAACGGATTGCCCGGTAAATCTCGCACAAGACCGGTGAACGTTGTGATAGCGCCAACGTCCACACTTGTTCCTAACGCCTTAATTTCAGCGCCAACGTCAAAGTCTTCAATTTGAACAGAAATATACGTATCTGATGACATAGTCATAATACAACTAACTGGATTTTGATCATGGGTAAATATGCCGCGCATTCTACCATCTAAGAGCAAGATAACCCACCAGATAACCGACTCTGCGACCGACTTATCTATCAATAAGCGTCTATGGGCTACGCAACACAGGTAAATAGGCTGCACATGAAATACTTGTCAACGCAGGACTCAGTAGCAAAGCATAGAAAATCACTCACCTGTTATAATTCGAGCCTCAAGATTGAGATAATGATGGCTAATCTCATTATAATCACCGTAATTATTCGATATCATCCAGTGTATTTTTCAGTAGGTGTTAGAGGCAGAACATGAGCAACTCTTTGCAAGATCAACTATTAAAAGCAGGCATGATCAATAAAAAGAAGGCCCAGTCAGCCAAAAAAGCCAAACACCAGCAAAAAGTTCAAGCGAAAAAAGGTGAGCTCACTGAAGCGCAGTTAGCGAAACAGCGCGCAGAAAAAGCAAAAAAAGAAAAAATCGAAAAGGACCGTTTGCTTAATCAGCAACGTAATGAGCAAGCAAAGCAAAAAGCCATTGTTGCGCAAATACGCCAGATTATTCAAACCAACCGATTAACCGACACAGAAGGTGAAACCGCTTACAACTTCACCGATCAGAAAATAATTAAGCGTATTTACATCACTGAAGCCCTCATCAACGATCTTAGCCGCGGCAGCCTAGCGGTGGCCTTGATGGATGATCAATATCATTTGATCCCTAAAGGTGCTGCCGAAAAAATCCGCCAACAGGACGAAAGCTATATCATTGTATTGAATGATCAAGCTGAAGATGCGGATGACGAAGATGACCCTTACGCCGACTTCAAAATCCCTGACGATATGATGTGGTGAAAGCATTTCGGTCCAGTGCCCTACCTTCGACTTCTATTTTTAGGCTAAAAATATGATCGAATTAAGTGATCTTTTCTGGCTATTCGCTATGAGTTTAGTCGGCTGTTATTGGTGGCATAGCAAAGGCGTCAAAGAACGCGCCCTAGTCATCGTCCGCCGGCACTGCGATAAGCTCAACCTCCAGCTTCTTGACCAAAGCATTGCGTTACGAGGGTTATGGTTTAAACGAGGGGATGACGGCAAATTGCACTTTTGGCGCTCTTATACTTTTGATTTTTCTTCTCAAGGTGACGACCGCTACCAAGGGCGAATCGTGTTTATCGGACAGCGGTCCGTAAGTATCGATTTAGCGCCACATAGAATTGATGATTAGGTCGGTGTTTTACTGGGTGCCTTGCGATACGTTGAGCAACCTCTACACTTAAATAATAAAATCAGGGAGCCAGAATGAATCAAAAAACCTGTGAAAACTGTAAAGACAAAGGCACTCTGAGCTTCGACTTCACCATGGCTTTTCAACCTATAATCAATTGTAAAGAAGGTGAGATTTTTGGCTACGAAGCCTTAGTCCGCGGCTTAAACAATGAATCTGCATACTCTGTTATTTCACAAGTGAACGACGATAATCGCTACCTGTTCGATCAACTATGTCGTGTCAAAGCGATTACCCTTGCCGCCAAACTGAATCTAGACTCAATTCTCAGTATCAATTTTTTACCCAAAGCTATTTATCAACCAGAACGTTGTATCAGAACCACTCTGGAGGCTGCTGAAGAACACAATTTTCCTACCGACAAGATTATGTTCGAGTTTACTGAAGTCGAAAAAATAGAAGATAGTGCCGTGGTAAAACGCATCGTCGACTACTATCAAAAATTAGGTTTTATCACCGCAATAGATGACTTTGGCTCTGGGTACTCTGGTCTTGGTTTATTAGCAGATTTCCAAACCAGTATCGTCAAGCTAGACATGGCACTCATCCGTAATATCGATCGAGATAATACCCGCCAAGCCATCATCCGTAATTGTTTAAACTTATTCGAAGACCTCAACATCACAGTTTTAGCTGAAGGCATTGAAACGATGGAGGAAATGCAATGGTTACGCGATGAAGGTGTTGAGCTGATGCAAGGCTATTTATTCGCAAAGCCCGGTTTTGAAACCTTACCAGCAGTAGACTTCAGCTCGCTCTAACACGCCCGACTCAGGATACAACGATAGTTTATAGAAGCACTACTACACATAAGTGCTACTACACATAAGTGCTACTACACATAAGTACTACTACACATAATCACGACTTTACAGAAGCACTGACAGGCGGAAATACTGACAGACAAAAGCACTAACAAACAAAAATACTAACAGAACGCCGAATAACCGATAAAAAGTGCTCAGCAAAAATACGTAAGACCTCTTTGCTATTTTGCTCCTACCAGACAGTGATAAACTCCTGGCATACATCAGTGGAAACCTGAGGAGCGATTGCGATGAAAGTTGCGGTGTTTGGATCTAAAAGCTACGACCAACAGTACCTGTCTGAAGCAAACCAAAACTTCAACCATGAACTGACGTTTATCGAAGCTCACCTAACAGCAGGGACCGCGTCTTTGGCAAGCGGCTTTGATGCTGTTTGTGCGTTCGTCAATGACCAGCTAGATAGCGACTGTTTACAGACCTTAACAAACGCGGGTGTCAAAACCATAGCCTTACGCTGCGCCGGTTTTAATAATGTTAATCTAACCACGGCAGACACTTTAGGCATGACGGTAGTAAGAGTTCCAGAATACTCTCCTCATGGCGTGGCGGAACACGCCGTGGCACTAATCCTTTCACTCAACCGAAAAATTTATAAAGCCTACAACCGCGTACGTGAAGGCAACTTCTTACTTGAAGGACTACTGGGTTTCAATCTCAATACAAAAACCGTCGGCGTCATTGGCACCGGAAAAATAGGGTCATCGTTCAGCCAAATTATGCGAGGCTTTGGCTGTACCGTTTTAGCCTACGACCCTTACCCAAACCAAACACTGATCGACAACGGCGTTGAATACACGGACTTCAACTCATTGCTCCAAAAATCTGACATCATCAGCCTGCATTGCCCATTAACACCTAACTCTCATCACCTAATCGATGAGCAAGCACTAGCCTTGATGAAGCCAAACGTCATGCTTATTAACACAAGCAGAGGCGCATTAATCGACACCGCAGCAGTAATAAAAAGTCTAAAAAACGGCAAAGTCGGCAACCTAGGTTTAGATGTTTACGAAGAAGAGGCCGACATATTCTTTGAAGACGTCTCTAACAAAATACTAACTGATGACATCTTTGCTCGCTTACTCACCTTCCCAAATGTACTCATCACAGGACATCAAGGCTTCTTTACCAGTGACGCTCTAAGCAATATCGCCACCACCACGCTGCAAAACCTAACCGATGTTGAAAACAAACAAGACTGCACCAACAAGGTAACTGCTGCCGCAATCAAGTCTAAGTAATGATAAAATGGCACGATGACGATCTTCGTCGCTTTTTCATCCCCAGCTAATCATCTTGCCAGTAACTAGTAGAAATATGCCAGACGCTAAAACCACTGCCGCTTCGAAGACCACTTCTGATGGCTCACGCACCTATATCGGCCTTTACAACCCTAAAAGCCCAACGAACGTGGGCGCAGTTCTCCGTGCTGCTGGCTGTTTTCAAGCTGCGAAAATTTTATACACAGGCACAAGGTACGAACTCGCCGCCAAACACGCGACTGATACCAAAAATCGACAAAGCAACATCCCCTTGGTTTCTGTCTCTGATTTGATTGAATCAATACCACATGAAATGAAGATTATTTGCGTGGAACTGGCAGAAGGTGCAGAAGCCTTACCCACGTTCTCCCATCCCAACAATGCTACTTATATCTTTGGTCCGGAAGATGGTTCTCTGCCACAAGCAGTCATAGATAACGCCGACCATGTCATTTACATTCCCACTATAGGCTGTATGAACCTTGCGGCAACCGTCAATGTTGTACTCTACGACCGGTTAGCTAAGCAAGGTGACAAGGCACTGAGTGATAACCTAACAATCCAGAAAAATCGAGATAAAAACAATCGACTAGTGGTGAGAGAAGCCACCTAATCAAAGGCTTTTTAAGCAAATTCTCTCACCACTTTGAGGCCATCAAAACCCTTCAAGCACAATCTTACCGATGGCTTTACCGCTTTCTAAACTAGCGTGGGCGCGTTTAAGATTGGCAGCATTAATAGTGCCGTAATGCTCACCCAAGGTGGTTTTAATGCGGCCAGCATCGATAAGCTCTGCAACACTATTCAATAAATCACGCTGCTTGGCCATGTCTTCGGTTCCAAACATTGAACGTGTATACATAAATTCCCAATGTAGCGAAATAGATTTCAGTTTCAGCTTTTTAATGTCCAACAGCAACTCAGGATCATCAATCAAACCAAACTTACCTTGTGGAGCTAAGCTCTCGATGATCTCGTCATAATGTTGGTCCGTGGCATTCAATGAAGCGACGTGAGTCACACTATCGATGCCAATTCGTTTCAGCTCTTCGCTTAATGGTTTACGGTGATCAATCACGTAATCCGCACCCAACGCTTTAACCCACTCCTGACTTTCTTGACGTGATGCAGTACCAATCACAGTTGCATTAGTTAGCTGTGCAGCTAACTGCACAATAATGGAGCCGACACCGCCTGCGGCGCCAACCACTAAAAGACGCGCATTACCATTTTTCTCGGGCGCTGCGTTTGAGTCACTTAGCTGCTCCAAGCCTAAACGATCAAAAAGCATTTCCCACGCAGTAATAGTGGTTAAGGGTAGCGCCGCCGCTTCCGGGTCAGAAATAGACTCTGGCTTACGACCGACAATACGCTCATCCACCACGTGAAACTCTGAGTTAGTACCAGGGCGTGTTAAATCCCCCGCATAAAAAACTTTATCGCCGACGTTATAAAACTCGACCTGGTCACCAACCGACACCACCTCACCGACAGCGTCCCAACCTAATACTTTATGGTTTCCATCTTCTGGCGCAACGCGAATACGAATCTTAGTATCAACAGGGTTGACAGAAACCGCGTTGATTTTCACCAATAAATCACGGCCACGTGGTGTTGGTGTATCCTGCTCAATATCAACCAAAGCGTCTGGTTCTGTGATTGCGAGTGACTTTACATATCCTATAGCTTTCATGTCGATCCTCTGTGTTCGTCATCAAATCAAACGAACAATTAATTGCATGTTGATTGATTGCTGCAATAGCAAGTGACGCTATTATTCACGAAGCCTGCCGTGGTATAAACACGGTAATCATCAAAACTTAATCAATTTTATTTTGATAATAATAGTATCTAAACCACCTTATTATGAACACTAACGACCTAGCCCTCTTTGTTCGCACCGCTGACAGCGGCAGCATAACTCGTGCCGCAGAGCAGCTAGATATTACTGCTGCGACAGCAAGCGCCTCACTCAAACGACTGGAAAAACAGCTCGGTGTAACTTTGTTTATCCGCTCAACTCGGCAGCTTCGCATTACTGCGGAAGGCGAACGATTTTTAGTCTATTGTCGCGAAGCGTTAGAAAACCTTGATGTCGGCAAAGCATCAATCCATGCATTAGAAGGTAAAGTGGCCGGCGAGCTTCGTGTCTCCGCCCCTTCCGATTTGGGCCGCAATTTACTGCTAGGCTGGATTGACGAGATTATGGAGCAGCACCCTGACCTATCGATCAATCTTTTACTCGGCGATACCATTGCCGACTTCTATATGGACCGCGTGGACTTAGCAATCCGCTACGGTAAACCTGCAGACTCATCAATGGTGGCTTTCAAACTCGCTGATATTGATCGCGTGGTGTGCGCCTCGCCCGACTACCTTGCGAAATTCGGCACACCACAAGAGCCCAACGATTTACTTAATCATCATTGTTTGTTGTTTCACCTTAATAGTCGCGTCGATGACCTGTGGGAGTTTTTCTCCATCGGACAGAGTACTAGCAAAGAATCCATCAAGGTTCGCGTTCCCAGCAACCGCACCAGTAATGACAGTGACGCTGTACGTTTATGGGCCGTCGCTGGCAAAGGAATAGCCTACAAGTCACACCTTGATATGGCCAACGACTTACGTGCTGGGCGCGTTATCCGCCTGCTACCTAACTACCAATCACCCGTGGGTGAGCTAAATCTCATGAGCCCAACCCGAGCAGTAATAACGCCAGCCGTATTACTGCTGCGTGACATGCTCAGAGAAAAATTCACCCAACTACTAGGCCCGCAATAAGCAAAGCCAGCACACCGGATTCCCACAATCTATCAAAGGGACAGAGTAAAAATCACAGCTGGATAATTGACCAAAAGACACTAACCGCAAAGACCTTTGAGGTAAACTCATCGTAAAATAGCAGCAAACAAGCCTAACTAACCCTAACCCGGAGCTCTTATGTGGAAACCTCACGCCACAGTCGCCTGTGTCATCGAGCAAGACGGAAAATTCCTTTTTGTCGAAGAAATGAGCCATGGCATCAGAGTCATTAACCAACCCGCTGGGCATTTAGAAGACGGCGAAGCAATTATTGCTGGCGCTCTTCGTGAAGTAATCGAAGAAACCGCCTGGCATGTAGAAATCACTGCGTTTATCGGATTTTATGTCTATCGCCCACCACAAAACGAGAGCACGTATCACCGCTATTGCTTTGCCGCCAAGCCTATCAACAAGATCGAAAACCAAGCGTTAGACAGCGATATTATTCAAACCCATTGGTTGAGTTATGACGAAATGCTTAGTGAAGCGTATAATCTGCGCAGCCCGCTAGTGCGTACTGCGGTTGAGGACTATATTGCTGGCAAACGCTACCCATTAGATCTCATCCACGAGCCGAACGAACGCACTTAAATCAAAACAACTTTGACGACGATTTCCATTACAGAGAACACACTATGAGCACTTTTCCTCCTTGTCCTAAATGCCAATCGGAATACGTTTACGAAGACGGCACCATGCTCATGTGCCCAGAATGTGCTCACGAATGGGTTGCTGGTGAAGAACAAGAAGCGGAAGACGTATTGATCGCCAAAGACGCGAACGGCGCACTATTAGCAGATGGCGATACCGTCACCGTCGCCAAAGACCTTAAAATCAAAGGCTCTTCATCAGTGATAAAAGTAGGCACGAAAGTAAAAAATATCCGCCTAGTTGAAGCCGACCATAATGGCGATCACAACCTTGACTGCAAGATTGAAAAGATCGGCGCATTGAAGATAACATCGCGATTTGTGAAGAAGGTTTAAGGTATGCACTAAAGAGGGTTTAACGTTGGCTTAACGTTGGTTTAAACAAAGCAGCCGAGACTCACTAAACTCTGGACTCGAGAGGTTTCTCCGATGAGAAACCTCTATAAGATCATCCGATTTAACGCCACATTAGCGCAATCGTCTAACCCGAAAACTTCGCCCTTTCAGCTTTCCATCTGTCAGTTTTTTCAAGCCCGCTTTCGCGTCTTTTTGTGAAACAGCAACGTAGGCCCAGTTATCAAATAACTGAATTTTACCGATCTGTTTACCGTCGATCCCGTTCTGACCAGTAAGTGCACCAACGATATCCCCGGCACGTACTTTCTGTTTTTTACCTCCATCGATTTGTAGCGTCACCATATCTGGGTAGTACGGCGTTTTGTCTAGCAAGGTTTCTGGTGGCAGTGGGGTGACCTCAAAGTCACAACCTAGGTACTCCGTAAGCTGAACAACGCGATATTCTTCTTTATCAGTAAACAAGTTAAACGCGAGGCCTTTTTTTCCTGCACGGCCGGTACGGCCAATACGATGAGTATGCACTTCATTATCACGAGAGATGTGATAGTTGATTACCGCATCAAGGTTATCGATATCCAACCCTCGTGCAGCAACGTCAGTAGCAACAAGAATCGATACGCTTTTGTTTGAAAACTGCACTAATGCCTGATCACGCTGTTTTTGCTCTAAATCACCATGTAACGCTTGAGCACTAAAGCCTTGTGCTTTTAAAAAGTCTGCTAATTCCTGCGTTTCTTTCTTCGTAATACAAAAAATCACAGCAGACTCTGGTTCATATTTGAGCAATAAAATTTGCAGCGCCGTCAGACGCTCATCGTTATCACGAACTTTGAAAAAATATTGATCAATTGTTGAATCATCATGTGTAGACTCAACTTCAATCATCACAGGCTCTTTCATCACCCGTTTTGCAATCAATTGGATCTGCTCCGGGTAAGTGGCGCTGAATAATAGCGTTTGGCGTTTCGTCGGCGCTTTCTCAAGGATGGCATCAATAGTATCTTGGAAACCCATATCCAACATTCGATCAGCTTCGTCTAACACCAAGTTTTTAAGATCATCAAGGACTAGCGTTCCCTTGCGAATATGCTCTTCAACACGGCCAGGTGTGCCAACGACGATATGTGCACCATGCTCTAAAGAGCCAATCTGTGGACCAAAAGGCTGACCACCGCAAAGTGTTAACACTTTGATATTATGAATACCTCGACCGAGCTTACGAATCTCTGTCGCCACTTGGTCAGCAAGTTCACGAGTAGGACAAAGCACCAATGACTGAATCCGAAAACGTTTTACCTCTAACGCATTCAGCAAACCCAAGCCAAACGCAGCTGTTTTGCCAGACCCCGTTTGCCCTTGACCAATAACATCCTGACCGGCCAACACTACAGGCAAACTTTTTGCCTGGATGGGCGTCATTTTTTCATAGCCTAGTGTTGATAAATTTTTAAGTAGGGCCGAATCTAAGGCCAGTGAAGAAAAGTCTGCTTGTTCCAAGGGTGAGTCCTGTCTAATGAGGCGGCATTTAACTACCGTGCAGCGTGTATTGCGATCCAGCTTTAACTTCCAACAACGGCTAGGAAAAAACGAACTTATTTCATCCCGTTTAGCCGCCTGACCAGAATCGATTTGCTGCGAAAAATTATGCGATGAATTATAGCGGGATTAACCATCAAAGGATATGCAACGCACGTAGATAGAAAAAGCGACATCCACGATAAACAAAAGCTCGTCAGCAGATACACAAAAGACCGATGTCTATAAAGCCATACTGATTAAACCTATGCCGATTAAACCTATGCCGAATGCTTTGTGATGCGTATAATTCCAACTACTTAAATGACGAGATGCTTTTACGTTTTTCAGCAACGGTTCTATCATTACTTACTGATATTACCTACTGACTGAGCAACACCTCACTCACTACTTTTGATCGAAGAATTACATGAGCAACGTTTCATCACCAGAATCCAGCACAACTAAGAAAGTCATTGTCGGCATGTCTGGCGGTGTTGATTCATCGGTATCTGCATTGTTACTAAAAGAACAGGGCTATCACGTTGAAGGCCTGTTTATGAAAAACTGGGATGAAGACGACGGTACTGAGTACTGCACCGCTAAAGATGATTTAGCCGATGCTCAAGCGGTTTGTGATCGCCTGGGCATCAAGTTACACACCGCTAACTTTGCCGCAGAATACTGGGATAACGTCTTTGAGCATTTTCTCGAAGAGTACAAAGCTGGCCGCACGCCAAACCCGGATATTCTTTGCAACAAAGAAATAAAATTCAAAGCCTTTTTAGATTACGCACGGATGCTTGGAGGCGACCTAATCGCTACAGGGCATTATGTCCGTCGTGGTGACGAAAAAGACAGTACCTACCTTTTACGCGGGTTGGATAACAACAAAGATCAAAGCTATTTTTTACATGCTGTTGGTCAGCAAGAAATCGCCCAAACACTGTTCCCAGTCGGTGAGCTAGATAAACCTGAGGTTCGTCAAATTGCTGAACAACACGGTTTAGTCACTCACAACAAAAAAGACAGTACCGGCATTTGTTTTATCGGTGAGCGTCGTTTTAAAGACTTCTTACAACAATATCTACCAGCACAACCAGGGAAAATTGAAACCCCAGAAGGGGTAGAAATTGGTACTCACCAAGGGTTGATGTACCACACTATTGGCCAGCGACAAGGCTTAGGTATTGGTGGCTTGTCAAATTTTTCTGACGCCCCTTGGTATGTTGCCGGTAAGGATTTAGCGCGTAATGTGTTAATCGCCGTACAAGGTGATGAACATTATTTGCTGTTTAGTCGTATGTTAACAGCAACGACTATTGATTGGGTGGATGGCGAAGGTCCCGCGCTCCCTTTCGAGTGCACTGCAAAAACACGGTATCGTCAACCTGACCAAGCATGTACCGTAGAGTCTGATCACAACGGTGGCTATAAAGTCTGGTTTAAAGAACCACAACGCGCCGTCACCCCAGGGCAATCAGTGGTATTTTATAGGGGTGACCGTTGCCTAGGAGGCGGAGTGATAGAACAAACGTACCGCGACGATGAGCTCGAAGCCGTAAAATAAAGCTACATTAAAGTACTATCACAACGTACTCACCAAAAAGTACTATCCAAAAAGAAATAACCAAAAAGAAATCACCAAGATTTTGCTCAGCACAGAGTCATTAGGAGAACAGGTTGGCTACTAAGTACGAAGAACAAGCAATCGCCTTAGCCGGTATTTTCCAAGCTGCCGCACTCGTGGATCAAATCGCCCATAAAGGTTTAATTCCACAAAATAACTTAGAGACGTCGCTGAATAGTATTTTTGTCACCTCCCCTGCGATGACTGCCGATATTTTTGGCGGCGAGCGTGACCTACCTTACAACCTCAATCTTGGTTTGCGTTTACTCGCAGACCTCATCGACAAAAAAGAACAACAAAAAGACGTCACCCGCTA
>JBLXCH010000018.1:0-7760 GCA_048265065.1 Motiliproteus sp.
TAGAGCGGGGCCTTTTTTTATTACCTGCACGTTATGAAATGATCGACGTAGAGAGTAGGGGCACGGCGGGAATTAACAAAGCATTGCTTTGTTCCGACGGGCCGACTGTGGCGTGCTTCGCCACAGGACTTCCATCGCCAAGCGCCTAATACTAAACCCCAGTAGGAAAGCCTACTGGGGTTTTTTTATGTGTGAATTTTAGTGCTATGGATCTGCGGGCAAGCTGAATGTTGCCAGACATGAGAAAAACAGGCTCTACATATGTAAACAAATAGATTACATTTGTTGCTTGGTTTGGTTTTTCTTGGGTTTCTTATGAATAGACTAGATACGGCGCTCCTCAATATTTTAACTAAAGATGCACGCACCTCTTTTGCAGATATTGCACGGCAATTGGATATTTCTCGTGCTCATGCAAGGAGTCGGGTTAACGCGTTAGTTGAAGAAGGAGTTATCGAGCAGTTTACTGCTGTTATTAATCCTGAAAAGCTGGGTAAGGTTATTTCTACCTATATAGATCTAAAGGTGGTTCCTCAACATATTGAAAATGTAGCCAAAGAGCTCGCTTCGCAGCCTGAAGTGCAGGGGCTGTATATCATGACGGATTTGAAAAGCTTACATATTCATACGTTAACCGATAGCTACGAAAGTTTTGATGTGTTCGCTAAGAAACATTTGTTTGGTAGAGATGAAATCATTTCAGTAGAGTGTAACGGTCTTTTAAAACGTGTGAAGCAATTAGACTTTGGTGGCAGGCTTTAAATCTCGCTAATTAATGGTGCAGGCGCCTTTCTATTGTGCAATATGTCATTTGTTTGATCTCTAGCTATAGGCAGTACAAAAGTAATATCTGTTTGCCTCATTTGTTTTCAGTTTGTTTACATTCGGACTAAAACTGTTTCATTTGTATCTGTTATAGCTTCTCTTCTTATATTTTATGCTCACTATGATGCAAACTTGATAAGTTATTATGTTTTATAATATCTAATAAAATCAATAAGTTGTTTGTTTTGTAAAGTAGGCACGAACCCTGCAATGCCTTCAGTAATGGTTATAAACCAGATGTATTCGGTTTAAGAGCTTTCTTACTTAATGATTCGCATAACCAAAGGGTTGACGCTATGAGTTTTGATCGTCGTAAATTTTTAGGTGCCGCTTTAGCAACTGGTGTTGCTGGAGCTGGTCTTACTGTTCCTGCTGTTTCTCGTGCAGCCTCTAATGATACTTTTAATTTTAAAATGACTAACGCGTACCCGCCTGGTGCGCCTTTTTACGTTCAAGGGCCGGGTAGCCCTATGGACTTCTGTGACAAAGTTTTGGCGATGTCTGGCGGTCGCTTAAATATTAAGCATTTCGCTGCAGGTGAGCTGATTCCTGCACTTGAAGGCTTTAATGCAGTCGCTGGTGGCATGGTTGAAATGAATGCCGCTAATGCTTATTTCTGGGCAGGTAAAATTCCTGCTGCACAGTATTTCACTACCGTGCCTTTTGGTATGAATACTCAAGGCATGAGTGCTTGGTTGTACCACGGTGGTGGTCTAGAGCTTTGGCATGAAATTTATGCAGAGCATGGTTTGATTGCTTTTCCTATGGGTAATACCGGGGTGCAGATGACCGGTTGGTTCCGTGAACCTGTTGAGTCAGTCGAAGACTTAAACGGCTTGAAAATGCGTATTCCTGGCCTTGCTGGTAAGGTCTATAGCGAGTTAGGTGTGACCGTTCGCTTATTACCTGGCGGTGAAATCTTCCCTGCACTTGAACGTGGCGTTATCGATGCGGCTGAGTTTGTTGGTCCTTATCAAGATCGTCGTTTGGGCCTACATAAAGCGGCTAAGCACTACTACACGACAGGCTGGCATGAGCCTACTAACTTCACTGAGCTCTTGATTAATAAAAAGGCTTGGGATTCATTACCTAAAGATTTGCAGATGATCGTCAAAATGGCTTCACAAGCATCTGTTATGGACAGCTTGTCATGGTCTGAGTCGGTTAACGCTGAAGCGTTGACAGACCTTGTTGAGAATGAAGGTGTTATCGCTACACCGTTACCAGAACCTGTGGTCGCGCGCCTTAAAGAAGCCACTTTCGATACATTAGAATCAATGGCTGCGGCTGATCCTACAACGAAGAAGGTTCACGACGCGTTTATGGCATTCCGTAAGAAACACGCTTCATGGGCGGCTTTAAGTGAAAAGCCTTTCTTAAATCTTTAAGTGATCTTTTATGAAAAGCTTAATTTATCGCATTGAGTGGTTAGTTGAGTGCTTCGGAGGGCTAGCACGCTTATGTTTGCTAGCTCTTGTGTTGCTCGTGGCTGCTAACGTAATCCTGCGATACCTTTTTTCAATCGGGCCTGTCGCTCTGCAAGAATTAGAGTGGCACCTGATCTCTCCAATAGCCTTGCTGGGCCTTTCTTACTCTATGAAGCATCGTGCGGACGTCCGCGTTGATGTTATTTATGAACAGTTATCGTTGGTTAAAAGAACGCTGATCGATCTAGTCAGTTCGTTTCTGACGATTGCGGTGGCTGCTTATATTACGTGGCTCTCACTTGGTTATGTGGAGCAATCGTTTAATTTAAATGAAGGGTCTCCCGACCCTGGTGGCTTAGCCATGCGGTATCTGCTTAAAGGGTTTATTCCTTTAGGTTTTGGTTTGTTAGTACTGCAAGGCATTGCTGATCTATTGAATGGTATTTTAGTGCTTCGTGGGCAATACCAAAAGCATGAACGTGATGTTGGAGGCACTGCCTAATGGGACATGAATGGTTAGTTATTGGAATGATTGCTGGCTTCTTAGGCATGATGATTATCGGAATTCCTGTAGCCATATCGCTTGCGGTATCTGGGTTTGTTGCGGGTTGGTTTGGTTTTGGTCCGATGCTCTTCAACTTAATGCCCGCGAGACTTTACGGTGTCGTTACTAATTACACACTGCTAGCTATACCGCTTTTTGTGTTTATGGGCGTCATGTTAGAAAAGTCTAAAGTCGCTGAGTCCATGTTAGAGACAATTGGTAAAGCGATGGGTGGCCTTAATGGTGGTATGGGTTTAGCCATTATTCTTGTAGGTGTGCTTATGGGGGCTTCTACAGGGATTGTTGGTGCAACTGTGGTGACTGTTGGTTTGTTAACACTTCCTGCGTTAATGAGGCGGGGTTACAAACCTTCCATTGCCTGCGGCACTATCTGTGCTTCTGGTACCCTAGGGCAAATTATCCCACCTAGCTTAGTGCTTATTTTGCTGTCTGATATTGTTGGCGAGTCTGTTGGGGCACTGTTTGCCGCTGCTTTTATTCCCGGGCTTGTTTTAGCCGTTATCTATATCGCTTATCTGGTATTAGTTGGGATATTCAATCCGTCAGCCGTACCGGCAATTCCTGCTGAAGAACGTGCGCTGATTAGCAAAAAGCAGCTGGCTTTGGATTTATTAAAGGATGTCTTCCCGCCGTTGTTACTTGTTATTGCTGTGCTGGGGTCGATCGTTGGTGGAGTCGCGGCGCCTACCGAAGCGGCTTCAATGGGAGCGTTAGGGGCACTGTTAATCGCTGCGGTTGTTGGTCAACTAAACTGGACTTTACTAAGAGAAACCTTGCACGGTACGTTAACAATCTCAGCAATGGTTTTCTTTATCCTGCTTTGTGCACAACCATTTTCGTTGGCCTTTAGAGGGTTAGGCGGCGAAGACATGGTACATGCCTTGTTTGAGCTTTTACCCGGCGGTGAATTTGGCGCGATCTTATTCCTGATGGCAGTCCTCTTTGTCTTGGGGTTCTTTCTAGAATGGATAGAGATTTCTTACATCGCTTTACCGATGTTTCTCCCTGTCTTTATGAACTATGGAACTGACATGGTGTGGTTGGCTATTTTAGTAGCCATGAATCTCCAGATGTCATTTTTAACCCCACCTTTCGGTTGGGCGCTGTTTTTCCTCAAAGGTGTGGTGCCACCAGGTATTTCCATCAAAGATATTTACCTGGGTGTTTTACCTTTTGTAGCTCTTCAATTGCTGGCCTTAGTCGTTATTTTTAACTTTCCACAATTAGTGACCTGGCTGCCTGAAGCCATAGGTTGGTAGTCTCTTTTTATTAAGTTTCATGAGTACATAGTGCTCAGTTTGGTGATGAGAATTAGATGTTAAAAACGGTTTATTCAACACAAGGAATGATGGTTTCACCCCATCACTTAGCCAGCCAGGCTGGTAGGGATGTACTCGCTGAAGGGGGGAATGCGATTGAGGCTATGGTCGCAGCCGCTGCGAGTATCGCTGTGGTTTATCCGCACATGAATTCGATTGGTGGGGATGGCTTTTGGCTTATTCAGGAGAAGGGTAAGCCGGCGGTTGCTATTGATGCTTCCGGTGGAGCTGCAGGGTTGGCTACGCCCGACTTTTACCAAGGCCATGATGCGATACCTGCACGAGGCCCTATGTCTGCTTTAACCACAGCGGGAACGATTGCCGGTTGGCAAGCAGCTTATGAATACGCTAAAAAAATCGGAGGCCGGCTACCGCTGTCTCGCTTATTGGCACCTGCTATTGATTCGGCAGAGTCCGGTATTGTGGTGACTCGCAGTCAAGCTGAGTTAACCGCGGAAAAGTTTGATCAACTTAAAGATATTCCAGGCTTTAAAGAGGCTTACACCTTTGATGGCGTTTTGCCGACTGAAGGCCAGATTATGAAATTTAAGCCACTTGCAAACACCTTGCTCCAGTTGTCACGTGCCGGATTGCAGGATTTCTACCAAGGTGAGATTGCAGAAGCGAATGCAGCCGTTTTGCAACAACTTGGCAGCCCGCTAAGGTTGAGTGACTTTAGTCACTTTCAGGCCGATTGGGTACAACCGTTAGAAGTTAAGGTTAAAGGTGCGCGCCTTTTGAATCTTCCGCCTCCCACTCAGGGGCTTGCATCGTTGATGATCTTAGGCATCACGGATCAATTGCAACTTGATAGCTTTAGTGAAGTTTCGTATTTGCATACTATTGTAGAAGCCACGAAAAGAGCGTTTAGGGTTCGTGATAAGGTTGTGACTGACCCTCGCCGAGTTCCTCCTGAACTGAATGATTATTTACAACAAGAATCTCTGCAAAAATTAGCAGCAGAGATCGATCTAGAGCGAGCGCTTGAATGGCCTGATGAAGGTAATCCCGGGGACACTGTGTGGCTTGGTTGTATAGATAAAGACGGTACCGCGGTGAGTTTTATTCAAAGTGTTTATTGGGAATTTGGCTCGGGTATTGTGATACCTGAAACGGGTGTTAATTGGCAAAACCGTGGCACGAGTTTGTCATTAAACCCAAATAGTTTGCAGGCTCTTGAGCCTGGGCGTAAACCATTTCATACATTGAATCCGGCGATGGCGTTATTCGACGACGGCCGTGTGATGACGTATGGCACGATGGGTGGTGAAGGTCAGCCACAAACTCAAGCTGCAATATTCAGCCGTTATGCTGCGCGTGGTTGCTCGTTGCAAGAGGCGGTGAGCTCACCACGTTGGTTGTTAGGTAGGACGTGGGGTGACGAAAGCACCACACTGAAGTTGGAATCACGTTTTAGTGAGGATGACGTGGCATGGCTACGTAAAGCAGGCCATAAGGTTGAGGTGCTTAGTGAAGCATACTCTGACGTTATGGGGCATGCGGGGGCTATCGTTCTTCGTGCTGATGATGTTTTTGAAGGCGCTGCAGATCCACGAAGCGATGGAAGTGTCGCTGCGTTATAGCTTTTTAAGCTGTAGGCTCGACGCTTTTGAGTAATGTTGAACAGTTTATACAGAATTAATTTGAGGTGAGAAAATGGGTTTAGGTGGTGTGAGTCTTTGGCAGCTACTGATCGTTTTGGCTATCATTGTAATGATTTTTGGAACCAAAAAGTTCAGAAATATGGGGTCTGATTTGGGTGGAGCCTATAAGGGATTTAAGAGAGCCATGCATGAAGACGAAAAAACAACTCAGGTTTCTGAAAAGTCCTAACTTTCCAAGACTGAGTCCTAGGGAAGCTAGGCTTGTTAGTGGGAAATGGTTATGTTCAAAATCGTTGTTTACATTCCCAGCGACCATCTAGAAACGGTGAAGTCTGCGATGTTTGCGGCTGGTGCGGGGCGTTTGGATCAATACGATCATTGTTGTTGGCAAGTGAGCGGTCAAGGTCAATTTAGAGCGCTGGCAGGGAGTAAGCCCTTTATCGGTCAAAAAGGTGAAATAGAGAAAGTCGACGAATTTCGTGTTGAAATGATCTGTGAACACGCGGTGATTCAGCCTGTTATTGATGCGTTGAAATCAGCACATCCTTATGAGCATCCTGCTTATGATGTCACACGGATCGAAGATTTATAGATCCATATGGCGAAATTGAAATACGCCTTTTTTTCGATCAGAAAAATAATGCTCTAGTGCGTGTCTTATTGTTGGGAATGCCAGCTCATCCCAAGGGATTTCGTGCTCGGCAAAAAGGTTAACCGCTACAGACTCTTCCCCTACACCGTAATTATCACCTACGAGTTGGCAGCGATAAATAAGCTGCACTTGGCTGATATGAGTAATGCTCGTGAGCGTATAAAGTTCTAAGTCCTCAACGTGCGCTAATGCTTCTTCCCGTGTTTCTCGCATGGCAGCAGCTTGAGTAGTTTCGCCATTCTCCATAAAGCCAGCCGGGAGCGTCCAAAAGCCTTTTTGTGGCTCAATACCCCTTTGACAAAGGAGTACTTTGTCACCGGTAACCGCGAGGCAGCCAGCAATAATCCGAGGATTTTGGTAATGGATATGTTCACATTCAGAACAGACGTGACGTTCTCTGTTGTCACCTTGGGGTATTTGCAGCTTAATGGTGCCGCCACAGCGTGAGCAGTGTTTCATCGGATTATTTAGTTGCATGTCGTTGATAGCTGGCTATCATGTCGTTTAATTTCTTGATGTTCAATACAAAACAATGGAGTAGCTTGTGATTTATCATGTTGACTATCGGCGACCTGAGTTTGCAAGTGACTGGAATTTTATCGCGCCCAATGCGGTAGTCGTTGGTTCAGTCAAAATTGGCCATCAAGTAAGCGTTTGGTTTAACGCGGTGATTCGAGGCGATAATGATTGGATTGTTATCGGCGATAATACCAATATCCAAGATGGCGCGGTTTTGCATACTGATCCGGGTTATACCCTTGAATTAGGTAAAGGGGTTAGTGTTGGACATAAAGCTATGCTGCATGGCTGTAGTGTCGGTGATTACTCATTAATCGGTATTAACGCAGTGATTCTTAATGGCGCGAAGATTGGCAAAAACTGTTTGATTGGTGCGAATGCGTTGGTGCCTTCTGGTATGGAAGTGCCGGACGGCTCTATGGTGTTAGGAAGTCCCGGTAAGGTTAAGCGTGCATTGACCGCTGAAGAAATCTTAGGGAATCAGCGGATTGCTGAAGTCTATGTTCGTAATCTGGCGCGTTATCGCAACAGTCTGGTACAGGTAGACTAACTGTGGCTGCATCCCCTTGTGTGAGAAATTGCTGCTTAGATCCTGATGATATTTGCATGGGTTGCGGACGAACGTTGGACGAAATCGTTAGCTGGAGAAACTTGCCAGATGCCGAAAAAGAACGTGTTCTAGCCCGTTTGGACGTGGCTCCTGCTAAGCAGCTGGAGCGTTAGTTACTCGTCTTCGGTAACCCCGTGGTCTGACACACGGGCCATTTTCACCAGATTATCTTGTATCTGAATCGTTTCAATTCGGTAGTCACTAACATCAACGCAGACGTTCGTTTCAGGAATAGTTTG
>JBLXCH010000018.1:7860-40629 GCA_048265065.1 Motiliproteus sp.
AGATTATCTTGTATCTGAATCGTTTCAATTCGGTAGTCACTAACATCAACGCAGACGTTCGTTTCAGGAATAGTTTGTAGTTGCTCAATAATCAAACCATTCAATGTTTTCGGCCCGTCCATTGGTAAGCGCCAATTCAGTGACTTATTGATGTCGCGAATGGTGGCAGAGCCATCAATGAAATAGGTGCCGTCGTCCTGTGGGTGAATGTCTTGGTTTTCGACACGGTTTTTCTCTGAGAGGTCGCCAACGATTTCACGAAGAATATCTTCCAAGGTACAGATTCCTTGAATATCACCATATTCATCAACAACAAGACCGATGCGGCGGCCTTTTTGTTGGAAGTTTAACAGCTGGGTTTGCAGTGGGGTGCTCTCTGGAATGAAATAAGGCTCACGAGCTTCTTGCAGAATGCCGGCTTTACTCAACTCACCGGATTTCAGCATCTTCGTCATGTTGCGTAGATGCAATACGCCAACGACTTGGTTGATATCGCCTTTGCACACGGGAAGGCGTGTGTGATCACTGCTGGAAATTAGCTCGAGTATCGTATCTAAGTCATCTTCTAAATCAATGACCACTGTTTCGTTTCTAGGGATCATGATGTCCTGAACGGTAACATCTTGTAGCTCTAAAATAGCTAATAACATCGACTGATTTTTTTGGGGAATCAGCGCGCCAGCTTCGTTCACGATCGTGCGGAGCTCTTCAGTGCTCAGGTGGTCATGAGTGCTTGCATCCATCTTGACGCCTAATAAGCGAAGGATGCTATTAGTGATTAAGTTGATCAGCATAACCGCAGGGTAAAGCGCTACGAGTAATGGTTTTAGGATGATTGAAGCTGGAAATGCAATGCGCTCAGGATGTAGTGCCGCTAAGGTTTTTGGCGTAACTTCAGCAAAAATCAAGATAATCAAAGTTAGGCCGAAGGTTGAAATAGCCAATCCTGCGTCGCCCCATAACCTAACCGCAATGACAGTGGCGATAGAGGCCGCCATGATATTGACGAGGTTGTTGCCAATCAAAATGACGCTGATTAAACGATCTGGGCGGGAAAGCAAGTTGTGTGCACGCATGGCGCCACGGTGTTTGTTTTTCACCATGTGGCGCAATTTATAACGATTAAGCGACATCATCCCCGTTTCAGAACTGGAGAAGAATGCCGAGCAACAAATGAGGACAACTAAAATAGTTGATAAAACGCTAAGGGATACGTCGTACAAGACGAATTAAACCTCTAATATCTTCAGGGGAGCGAATTGTCCCAGTCCTGTTGATTCAGTGTCAAGCAATGATTCAGCAAGCCTCCTGAACAACGTAGTGGTAGCGCTAACTGTTTAAAATTAACTCAACCACAAACTTGCTACCAAAAAACGCCAACATGAGTAACACAAAGCCGCTTAACGTCCAACGTACAGCGGTAGTTCCGCGCCACCCGAGAGAATGCCGACCCCAGAGGATAATGGCGTATATAAGCCAGGCAATAATCGAAAGGGCTGTCTTATGGACTAAATGTTGAGCAAAAATATCGTCGACAAAAACAAAGCCTGTAACCAATGCAATACTGAGTAGAATCAACCCAGTCCATAGCATTTCAAATAATAAACGCTCCATCATCTGCAGTGGAGGTAGTGCGGCAACAAGACCTTTAGTTTGATGTTTTCGTAGATGATGGTTCTGAACATGCAAAAGTACGGCCTGTATGGCTGCAATGGTAAAAATACTGTAAGCCAGTATTGATGAAAGAATGTGGACAACCATACCTGGTTCGTAGGGCTTAGCCGCTGCTGTTGCTGGTGCGATGGCTGTCAGTGCAGCGCAAAGAGCAGCTAACGGAAACACCACGACAAAAAGATTATGCAGTGGTTTTTTAAGGCTGCTGAGTAAAACGAGGCCTGCGATTAACCAAGCGATTAATGAAGAAACAGGGAATAAACTCAGCTGAATCCCATAGCCAGGATGCAGCACATGGTACACAGCAACAGTATGCAGTAATAAAGCAATCGTGCCACAGACGGTCACAGTCTTTGATTGCTCGGTCGCCTTGCCGCTCAATAATTGAAACTGCTGATAGCCAGCATAGAGATATAAAGCAGCAGCAAGTGCGCTGATTAGAATAAGAACCATCTTTTTCTCACAGGCGAAATTAGACGATTAGTGTGGCATAAATGACTGTGAGGTTGAATAGTCAGTTTTGAACACAAATATACCTAGCTAGAGCTAAACACTTCGCTTAGGTATAATGATTTCTTTTACTCGAGCTCAATGAGCTAAAAACGAGATTCGGCATTTCATGTTTGATACTTTATCAGAACGCCTAACAGGCGCACTTAAGTCGGTCACTGGCCAAGCCAAACTGACCGAAGACAACATCAAAGGTACCTTGCGAGAAGTTCGCATGGCGCTACTAGAAGCTGACGTGGCGTTGCCCGTTGTTAAAGAGTTTATTGACGGTGTGCGCGCACGCGCAGTAGGCCAAGAGGTCAGTAGCAGCCTGAGCCCAGGTCAGGTATTCGTCAAAATCGTTAACGAAGAACTTGTCCGTGTGATGGGTGAAGCTAACGAAGAACTTAACTTAGCTGCGCAACCACCGGCCGTCATTATGATGGCTGGCTTGCAAGGTGCCGGTAAAACGACCTCGGTTGCTAAACTGTCGCGTTGGCTGAAAGAGCGTAAGAAAAAATCGGTCATGGTGGTTTCTGCTGACGTATATCGTCCCGCGGCAATCAAACAGTTAGAAACGTTGGCCAATGAAGTGGATGTTGAATTCTTCCCTTCGACCATTGAGCAAAAACCGGTTGATATCGTTAACGCCGCTATCCAGCATGCAAAAATCCGCCATGTTGACGTTTTAATTGTTGATACGGCGGGTCGTTTACATGTCGATGGCGACATGATGGACGAAATCAAGCAGCTACATGCGGCGATTAATCCTGTCGAAACGTTATTTACTGTCGACTCAATGACAGGTCAGGATGCAGCCAACACGGCGAAAGCATTTAATGATGTCTTACCGCTGACAGGTGTCATTCTTACTAAGACCGATGGTGATGCGCGTGGTGGTGCGGCGTTATCGGTTCGCCATATTACGGGTAAGCCGATTAAATTCTTAGGTGTTGGTGAAAAAACTGACGCTTTAGAGCCTTTCCACCCTGATCGTTTAGCGTCTCGTATTTTGGGTATGGGTGACATTCTGTCGCTTATCGAAGAAGTTGAACAGAAGGTTGATCAAAAGAAAGCAGAAAAGCTTGCTAGTAAAGTTAAGAAAGGCAAAGGCTTTGATCTTGAAGATTTTCGTGATCAGCTTCAGCAGATGAAAAATATGGGCGGCATGGGGGCTATGATGGCCAAAATGCCGGGCATGGGTAAAATGGCTGAGGCCGCTGAAAATGCTGGCGCAGAAAAGGGTATGGCACAAATGGAGTCGATTATTAACTCCATGACACCTCACGAGCGTCGTTATCCTGATGTCATTAGTGGCTCCCGTAAAAAGCGTATTGCCGCGGGTTCTGGTACCCAAATCCAAGACGTCAACAAAGTCCTCAAGCAGCACAAGCAAATGCAGAAAATGATGAAGAAATTTGCAGGCAAAGGGATGGCGAAAATGATGTCAGGTATGCAGGGGATGTTACCACCGGGAATGGGTGGTAAAGCTGGTGGCATGCCCGGTGGTTTGCCACCAGGTATGATGAAAGGTATGAAGCGTCGATAAAGCCTGAAAACCCCATTAAATGTTACTTTCCAAGGGCGGTAAATTCCTATAGAATTACCGCCCTTCGTATATTTGCCGTTTTTGCGTCCTTTGGGTTTGCAAGTGGTGAATGCGGGTCTCAGTTATGCGTACTCAACAATTCGGTTGAGTGGGCGTGTATCTGAGTAACACTAACTGTGGGCGATCTTAAAACCCACTCTGAATAAAGGGATCGATATGGTAGTCATTCGACTCGCGCGTGGAGGCTCTAAGAAGCGTCCGTTTTATCACATTACAGTAGCTGACCAACGCAATGCTCGCGACGGTCGCTTTATTGAGCGTGTAGGATTTTTTAATCCGATTGCCCGTGGTCAGGAAGAGCGTCTTCGTTTAGACCTAGACCGCATTGCACACTGGGAAAGCAAGGGTGCTCAGGCAAGTGAGCGTGTTGTAGCATTGATTAAAGATGCTAAAGCCGCTAGCTAACCTAGTATTCGGCGATAAACCACATGGCATTGACGGAAGCAAAAACTAACCCATCAGCAAAAATGATGGTCGTTGGTAAAATTACATCGGTTTACGGCGTTAAAGGATGGGTGAAAATCTACTCCTACACCGAACCAATGGAAAATATCCTCAATTACTCGCCTTGGCTTGTTCGACTGGAAGGTCGTTTACAAACAGTTCAAATTGAACAAGGCAAGCGTCATGGTAAAGGTTTAGTTGCCAAACTAACTGGATGCAACGATAGGGATCAAGCGCAAGCGTATTGCGGCAACGAGATTTCTGTCGATCAGGCTCAATTACCTGCGTTAAGCGGAGAAGAGTTTTACTGGCACCAGTTGGAAAACTTGATTGTAGTGACCGAGTCCCAAGAAGTTTTGGGTCGGGTAGATTACTTGATTTCAACAGGTTCAAATGATGTTTTGGTTGTCAAAGGTACAGCTGAAAGCATCGACCAACGGGAGCGATTAATTCCGTACCTGCCTGAACAAGTAGTCACAGATATTAACCTTGAAGAAGGTACTATTCGAGTCGAGTGGGACTCGGAGTTTTAATCTGTGTGGATCGGTGTCGTAACGCTGTTTCCTGAGATGTTTCAAGCCATTACCGACTACGGTGTAACCCGTCGGGCTGTTCAAAATGGGTTGTTAGATCTTGAGTTATGGAACCCGCGAGACTTCACAACGGATAAGCACCGAACTGTTGATGACCGACCTTATGGTGGTGGCCCAGGAATGCTGATGAAAGTTCAGCCTTTACGGGACGCAATCCAAGCGGCAAAACAGGCGGCACTGGGTAAGACAGATGGTGATAGCGTCAAAGTTATTTACTTGTCTCCACAGGGCCGAAAGCTTGATCAGGAAGGCGTTAAAACGCTGGTTTCTAATGATAGCTTGGTGTTAGTAGCAGGGCGCTATGAAGGTATTGATGAGCGCTTGCTAGAGGCTGAAATCGATGAAGAATGGTCGATTGGTGATTATGTACTGAGTGGCGGTGAGCTACCAGCGATGACATTAATCGATGCGGTATCGAGATTAGTCCCTGGTGTATTGGGTCACCAAGACTCAGCAGCTGAAGACTCTTTTGAGCATGGGTTGCTGGATTGTCCTCATTACACTCGGCCAGAAACGATTGATGACAGAGAAGTACCGGATGTGTTGCTTGGTGGCAACCACGAGGAAATACGGCGCTGGCGGTTGAAACAACAGCTAGGGCGGACCTGGCAAAGACGTCCAGATTTACTGGAAGGTCGGTCACTTAATGATGAACAACAAAGTTTACTGGAAGCGTTTATTCGCGAAAACAGTATCCGCGAAACAGAATCGGAAAACCGGTAACTGAGTTCAGCGGTCGATAGTTTAGGAGCAAGTGATGAGCAGCAAAAACCTGATCATTCAGCAGATCGAAAAAGAACAAATGGAAAAGCAAGTGCCAGAATTTGGCCCTGGCGACACCGTTGTTGTACAAGTTAAAGTTGTTGAAGGTAGTCGTGAACGTCTACAGGCGTTTGAAGGCGTTGTTATTGGCAAGCGTAACCGCGGCCTGAACTCTGCATTCACCGTTCGTAAAATTTCACACGGTGTAGGCGTAGAGCGTACATTCCAAACTTTCAGCAAAGCCGTAGACAGCATTGATGTTAAGCGTCGTGGTGATGTTAGCCAAGCGAAGCTTTACTATCTTCGTGGTCTGTCTGGTAAGTCTGCACGTATTAAAGAAAAATTGGCTAAAAAAGCGTAATTTAACTTTAGTTCGTAGCATCAAAAAAGGCAGCTTAGGCTGCCTTTTTTATTGCCTGTTTAATCATCGGTTTGCACATCATCTTTTCGGTAGTGCTCAGGGAGCGCTTTGGTTAATGAGCCGAGTCGTATTCTGGTTAGTATTCCGGGTAGTGCCCTGAGCATTTTATTGTTATAAAAAGTTATGTCTAAAGTCTCTAAAGTTATTTTGGCCTCCACTGACCAAGCATTACTGGATGAGTATCTCGAAGTGCTGTGGTTGGAAAAGGGCCTTAGCGATAATACACAAGCCTCTTACGGTCGAGACATTCGGATGCTTGCGGTCAGTTTGCAGCGGCAGGGAAAAAATCTGAAGCAAGTACAACGTGAAGACATACTGCGGTTTCTACATGAGCGTAATCGGCAGCGTATTAGCGCCGCTTCACAAGCTCGATCTCTGTCTTCTATCCGCGGTTTTTTCGCTTATCTTGTACGAGAAAGTTATGTTGAGGTGGACCCTTGCACAGCGATTGATAATCCTAAGCTGGCGAGACCGCTGCCAAAAGTGTTAACTGAAACCGATGTTGAAGAATTGCTGGCCGCACCAGATATTGATGAGCCTATAGGCTTGCGTGATCGCGTTATGTTAGAGCTGCTATATGCCTGTGGTTTGCGGGTATCGGAGTTGGTCGGTCTGGAAACGTCGCAGATTAATCTTCGTATGGGGGTTATTCGTGTCACAGGTAAGGGCGATAAAGAGCGCTTAGTACCGGTTGGGGAAGAAGCCTTAGACTGGTTGATGCAATATTGGCGAGATGGCCGGCCGGCTTTATTAAAGCAACCAGAGTCAGAAGTGCTTTTCCCTAGTTTGCGGGGACGTAAAATGACGCGGCAAACCTTTTGGCACCGGATTAAACATCACGCCAAGGTGGCAGGTATTAGTAAACCGCTGTCGCCTCATACATTGCGCCATGCTTTTGCGACGCATTTACTGAATCATGGTGCCGACCTACGAGTAGTACAGCTGCTGTTGGGCCACAGTGATTTATCTACCACGCAGATCTATACCCATATTGCTCAGCAACGATTACAATCGTTACACCAACAGCATCACCCGCGGGGTTGAACTAAAGAGGCGCAATGGGTTCCAAGCTGATAGTTCATATTAAGGAAGTTGCATCATGTTTAGACGCTTAACGGCCATTCTGGCCGCTGCTACGGTTTTGATTAGTGTGACAGCTTTTGCTGATGAAGAAACTGACGCTATCAAATCAAAACTATCCACCGTTATCACACCTGCAGATATCTTAAAAATTACGGATTCGCCGGTTGCCGGTTTGATGGAAGTTCAATTGCGCGGTGGGAAAATCCTCTACACCAGTTTAAATGGTGAATACATCATTGATGGTGCACTCTACCAACTGGTTGATGGTCGTGTAGTTAACTTACAACAGCAGCGCGTTAACGAATTAATGAAGCCTCGCCGTGTAGAGGCCCTTGAAGCACTCAGTGATGATGAAATGATTACCTTTGAGGCTAAGGGTGAAACCAAAGCGACTATTTATGCGTTCACCGATGTTGATTGTGGGTATTGCCGTAAACTGCATCGTGAAATCGCAAGTTATAACAAAAAAGGGATAGAAGTGCGCTATCTCGCTTTCCCTCGTGCGGGCGTTGGTTCAGGGACATATAAAACAATGGTTTCTATATGGTGCGCAGATAATCGCCAACAAGCGATGACGATTGCTAAGGCCGGTAAATCAGTGCCGATGGCGACATGTGAAAACCCTGTGGCGAAGCAATATGAATTAGGTAACGAGCTGGGTGTCACCGGAACGCCATCGCTACTGACTGTTGATGGTCGTTTACTACCGGGTTATATGCCTGCTGACCGCTTGGCGAATGCGCTAGGGATTAATTAAATAGATAGGTTAGACGACAAAATCATTTAAAAAACCGGCAGTTGCCGGTTTTTTTATAGGCGGTTATTCGGTGTTTAAGATACGCAAAGCGACACCCGCAGCGGCTGTTCTATTCTCCACCCCTAGTTTTGTGAAAACTTGCTCCATATGCTTATCGACGGTGCGTGGGCTCATTGATAGGATTTCTGCGGCTTCTTTACTGGTTTTACCGTTAGCTACCCAAAATAATACTTCTGATTCTCTACCCGTTAAACTCAGCTGATCTTTTAAAATGACACTGCCTGTCGGCTTTTCACCATCAACTAATTTTAAGAGTACTTCCGAAGGGTTGTGGCGATTGACTAAACGCACGGCTAACGGGTAACTGAGTTGATCGAGTTTCAGCTGTTGATTCTGTTTGGGGCTATGTGCCAGCCAGCGTTTTAGTTGTGGCGCGAACTGCTGAGTTTGCCAGGTTTCATCTGCACGTGCTTTGGCAAATAGAGCATAAGCTTGTGGGGTTGCCCATTGAATAAGGCCATCGCCATTCACAGTGAGCAGATGCTGCCCTGTTGAGTCTAAAGCTGATTGCGCGCTGTTTGTGAGTCGTGCATTGGATAGGTGAACTTTCATTCGTGCCAGCAGTTCCGAAGGTGTTATAGGCTTGGTTAAATAATCTACGCCGCCAGCTTCTAGTCCGCGGACGATATCTTCAGTTTCGCTCAGGCCTGTCATGAAAATAACCGGAATTGAGGCCAAACTTGAGTCTGATTTTAATGCTTGGCACGTTTCAAAACCGTTCATATTCGGCATGATGGCATCAAGCAGGATAATGTCTGGTCGAATCCGTTTGGCAATGGTGAGTGCTTGCTTACCTTCAAGGGCAACCAACACATCCATACCCGCCGCTTCCAATGCGTCGTTGATTAAACTTAAAGCATCAGGGGAATCGTCGACGACTAAGACAATGTCAGCACGGTTGATTTCAGTCATGACGAGGAACTCTCCAATGCGCGGGCAAGCTGTTCAAATTGAAAGCTGAGGCTGAGCTGCTCAAGGTGATGTAAGGTGTGATCATTAAGTACGTTTTCATCTTTTAGTTTACTCAGCACTTGATTAACGCCCTTACGGTATCCCATTTCAGCAAACGCTTTTAATTCCAAAATTAGGCTGTGATCAGGTATTTTTATTTCTTCTGCGTTTTCATTCCCATTATTTTCAGGGCCGATCGTATTGGTTAAGGCGTTGTTGGCTACGGGCTGAACTTCTTGATAAATCCAGTCAAGATTAAGGTGTTCACCAATAGTTTCAAGTAAACGGTGATTATTTACCGGTTTCACTAAGTAGGCATTATACGCGTTGCTGATATCAGGGTGGCGCTTAGATTCTTGAGCGTCTGCTGAAAGCATAATGATCGGTGAACGAATACCGCGTTCACGGAGTACTTTGGCAAGCTCAAGTCCGCTCATCCCTGGCATGCTAATGTCTAATAAAAACAGATCCGGTGTGCTGCTGTTGAGTAATTGAAGGCAGGCTTCTGCATCATGTGCTTCAAGTGAGGTAAAGCCGGCTGGAGTTAAAATTTCTGATAGTAAACCACGGACAATCGGGTCGTCATCGACCAAGCAAATAGTGCGTTGATAGCCTTCATAGCTAACGACTTTTTTCTTTTCTACCACGGCTTCTGGCGAGGCTTCTTCAACCCAAGGCAGCATAATGTTGATGGTAAAGCAGCTCCCTTGATTTGGCGTGCTATCAACTTGGATATCGCCGCCCATAATGTCGGTGAGTAGTTTAACAATTGTTAATCCTAAACCGGTGCCAGCAACGTTAGCAGTTTGCGAATCGCGGACGCGTTCGAAAGGGTCAAATATACGCTGTAAATGGTCAGCGCTGATACCTGGGCCGGTATCACGAATGATAAATTGTGCGACCTGATTGCGATAGAATACGTCGAAGTCTACTTGGCCTTCGGGAGTGTACTTGACCGCGTTGGATAGTAAATTAATTAGGATCTGTCGTAGGCGCTTTTCATCGGTCATCACCACATTAGGTAGCGCATCGTGTATCTGGCAATTGAATTTAATGCTCTTACCTTGAGCTTGCATTCGGAACATGGTGGCTAATTGTTCAATGAGTTGCGGTAGTTCAACACGGTTTCGATAAAGGTCGAGGCGTCCTGCTTCGATTTTAGAAATATCTAATAGCCCTTCAATAAGGTCATTTAGATATTGGCCACTGCGGTGAATGATGGCTAAGCCATTTTTATGCTGAACAGGCGTATCACTTCGGTCTTCTAATAGTTGTGCGTAGCCCAAAATTGATTGTAGCGGAGTTCTTAATTCGTGACTTATCCCTGTTAAATAGCGACTTTTAGCCGCATTTGACCGCTCTGCTAATTCTTTTGCGGCTTGTAGTTCAAGGTCTGTTTGCTCGTGAGCTTCAATTTCCTCAGTGAGTTTAACCGTTTGTCGGTTTGATTCTTCTTGGGCTACAAGACGGCTTTCATGAGCCAGTAAAAATAACCAAGATACCACCCCGGAGACGATCAATAAGGTGAAATATAAGGTCCATATTGTTTGTGACAGTAGTGCCTGTTCAGCGGCAGTAGCCGGTTGCATCTGCTGATAAATGAGCGCAAGAATTGCGCCTATTAATAGGTTCATCGCGGTCAAAATACCGATGAAGCGTCCCATGCGTGAGTTAACCACGCGCACCATATTGTTGGGTAAAAAGAGCCTGAGAAAATCAACAATTTGATGCGATAGGCGTGCTGTTGGTTTGCAACTTTCTAAGCAGCGCGCATCGAGGGAGCAACATAAAGAGCAGATAGGTAGTTCATAGGCGGAGCAAAAGCTCATGTCTTCGGTTTCAAAAGCGTTTTCACAAATACCGCAAGTCAGTGTATGCAGTTGCTGGTTAGGATGTAGCGCTCGCTGCTGCTCGATCATCGGTATTAATTCTGGGGATTGCCGCGCTAAGTAATATCGGCCCTTAGTGATAAAGGCGATACTGGGTACAGCAATGAAGCAAGATGCCAAGCTAACAAAATGGCAAAGTGTTTTGGCAACGTCGCCAAAAACGCCGAGGTAGCTGACCATCCCCATGATAGAGGCGAGGACCATTGAACCGGTACCCACAGGGTTGATGTCATAAAGGTGCCCACGCTTAAATTCGACGAACGAAGGACTGAGTTTTAAGGGTTTATTAATTAATAAATCAGCGGCTAATGAACCTAACCAGCTCACCGCGACGATGGCAAAAATCCCAAGAATAGATTCGAGCGCTTGGTAGATGCCAAGCTCCATGAGCAATAAAGCAATAGTTACATTAAAAACTAACCAAACCACACGGCCCGGATGGCTGTGAGTGACTCGTGAAAAAAAGTTAGACCATGCGATAGAGCCTGCATAGGCATTGGTGACGTTAATTTTCATCTGACAAATAATCACCATGATCGCCGCAAGAATTAATGCCGCTGTGGGTGAATGAGTGAGGTAGTTAAACACGCGTTGGTACATGTATGTGGGGTCAGCAGCTTCTTCGAAAGGTAGACCCTCGGTGATGGCTAGATAAGCTAAAAATGAACCTAGTAGCATTTTAACTAGGCCAATAAAAATCCAGCCGGGGCCTGCTAATATGAGCCAAAACCACCACTGTTTTTTATTCTCTTGAGTTTTTTCTGGCATAAATCGCAAGTAGTCCACTTGCTCGCCAATTTGCGCGATTAGTGCAAAAAAGACAGAAGCAGCAGCGCCAAATAAGAGAATATCGAAATTGCCACTTTCCGGTAGGTGAGTGGGTGTGTATTGAGTCCAGTCGCCGAGTTGCTGATACTCGTAAATCAACACGACGGCAAGGGCGCTGCACTGTAGCAGCAGCCATAGGTTTTGAGTGCCTACTTGAAATTTACTTATCGCTGTAATGCCGTGAGTCACAATAGGAATAACCGCAACCGCACAGATCAGATAGCCAATGACGAGTGGGATGCCAAACAATACTTTCAACGCCGAGGCGAGAATAGCCGCTTCAATGGCAAAGAATATAAAGGTGAAAGAGGCATAGATGAGCGAGGTGATGGTTGAACCTAGATAACCAAAGCCTGCGCCTCGGGTAAGCAGATCAATGTCCAAGCCGTGTTTGGCTGAGTAATAAGTAATAGGAAAACCGGTAATAAAGAAAACCAACGCCACTGTGAACATGGCAGCAATGGTGTTGGTAAAACCATAACTGAGAGTGACCGCCGCGGCGAGGCCTTCTAACGCGAGAAACGCGGTGGCGCCAAGGGCGGTTTTGCCAACGCGATCAATCGACATTTTGCGTCCGCTTTTCGCGGTATACCGAAGTGCGTAATCCTCAAGCGTTTGGTCATTGACCCACTTGTTGTAATGGCGACGGACTTTAAAGATCTTCTGTGATGCAGGCATGATGTCACTTAGCAGTAGAAGACTATTATTTAAACTGTTATTGAATGACAAAGGAAGGGATGTGCGATATTCGTTAAGAAACTGCGAAGATAGTGGTGCCGATTGTCTACTGTTGGCTTTTTCTTGATTTGGTTGGCGGGTGGTAAATAGCCGCTGTGATGGAAATGAGGGGTGCTTGCCCCTCATTATTCGCTATTCGCGCTAAATAATTAGCTGCAGCCAGTTTCTGAAACTGGCACGCTAAATTTAATCGCTACATCGCTCCATGACTTGCCTTGATGGAAAGCCAGCGTACAAATCGCTTCAAACATAGCGAAAGCCTCAGAGCCATTAAAGTCCATAATGTCTAGCGTACCGTTTGCGGCGAGTTTTCCTTCCTCTACTTTGTATTCCATGGGTACAACGTTTGTTTCACCATTCATGGTGACTTCTAATTGAACTGTTGTCGCATCAATGCTTTTGATCGTTGCGGCGATCTTTCCAGGATTGACGAAGTTATTGAATAGGCCATTAACGACGTTACTGTTTCGGATCATGGGAAAACTGTCTGGCCACACTCCACCATTGCCGTCATTCAGGTCGTGAGAGGTATCAAGGGATGTCGCGTCAATATTAATGCTGGCACCAACAAGCTTTCCGGTAGTCGATGCTAATTCGTATTGGGTAAAGGTGTTTTTAGTAACGGCATAAGACTTATCAGGTGCGCCATAAGCCGTGAAGCTGAAAGCAAAGTCGTCTTTGTTAGGGGTGAAATCACAACTTGCATGTGCAAGATTGATTGAGGTTGCGGCTAGTGCGGCGATTAATAAGCGCTTTTTCATTATTTCATCTCATCATCTATTAATAAAAAACTAACAATAAACTAAATGTTAATTATTATCATTCAAATTTATTGGATGAAAAGATAAAAAAGATCATTTATTGGGAGACCATCCCCAGGCACTTGCTTCCGTATTTTCCCCAGTTTTTAACGCCATAGTTGTTTTCGCATCGCGCGATACATTGGCTGGGGCTGTCGAAGCTACCAAGGCCTGATGCGTATTCGTCAAAGGGGGCACCGATTTGGGTTCCTATGGCTTGGCAAAGGTCTCTTAGGTTTTGAGCGCAGGTGTTTCCGGAGCAACCATTACCCACCCCCTCAACTCTCACACCAATACAACCTGCTGTAGTGGCTGTACCTCGTCGATGTTTGCAAATTGCGTAATATTCAGCGGGTTTTGCTTGCGTGGGCGGAGACGCTCCAGGTTGTTGGCTTGAGTCGTGGGTTGAGTTATGGCTTGCAAGGCCCGATGGATTGTAATGGGGAATTGATGAGGTTAAGTGGCGACTCATTGAATCGCCCCAGCTTTGGCCGTTTTCTATTCCACGAGAAACGTTGACCGCATTTCTCGCAGCCTGCTCGGCGGAAATATTGCCGTTAGCTACCTGACCGGATTGCATAATAATAGAAGCCATACCTGCGAGGTAGGCTGAGTCGGCACGTTCTTGCGCTTCACGTTTTTGCTGAGCAATGGCTTCTCGGCGCTGTTTTTCCCAGCGTTGAATCGCAGATTCCATTTCGTTATCAAAAGTGTTGATCGCCTTTTCTAACGATGTGAGCTGAGCTAGTTGTTGGTTCGCTGCTTTTGCGGTTGAAGGAGTCAGTGATTGTTGCGCTTGCCAGTGGGTGCAGCTCTCATAGCGTGATTGTTCTTGCTGATTGGCTTGCTCAATTAATGAACGATCCGGTAGCTGATAACAACCGCTATTTTCAAGGGAACACTGACACTGATTTTGTAACTTGCCATGATAACTACGAATGCGTTGCAGGCTTTTATCAAGCGCGAGCTGCTCTCGACCTGCAAATACATTGTTGAGGCTGAGTTCGGCTCCGCCCAGGGACTGAGGGGCTTTTCCCATTGTGATTGATGCGTTTTTTGTTGGTTGCGTAGAGGGGGTGGATTTTGTTGCTCCCATCAGCGCATCTAAATTCATGCCGGACTCCGCATGCTGTTTTGGCGTTGAGGGGTTAGTTTGTGGCGGTTGCGAGTCTTGTGCGGCCAATAGATCGTCTAATGAAAGCTGCACAGTATTGGTTGGTTCAGGCAGAGGGCGAGGCCAAGTCTTAAACCAGCTTTCAATGCAGCCATAGGCACCATCACAATGCTGCTCTACTTTTTTGTAGTCAGCGAGGCTTAGCGGATACCCTTTATCATGAGCGTTATCGCGAACGTGTTCGCACATCCAGTCATTACAGTCGTTATGGCGATGAAGCTCAGGGTTGTAACCGCTGAGGTATTTAATCGAGTATTCGGGGTCGTTTTGATAATCGGTGGTGGGGTTTTGTTGCTTAAGTAACTCATAAGCGGAGTCGTCTTTCCCCAGTGTGCGGACTGTTTGGCAAAAAGGGGTGTTTTTGTTTAACCAGCTGCGGGCTTGATCAAGAAAATCAGGAATAGCATCGACCATATAACCATGGCAAGCGCTACGTATGGTGAAATCTAATTGGGTTTCGAATGCGGCGACATTGTCTTGTGCTTTGGCGGGAGAAACACCGAGCAGAAGCATTAGCGTCAGGCCTGCTAAAGATTGCCAATGTTGCAGGCTCCTGCCCGGTCTTATCATGACGTTTGCCCCTTATTTTTTGCCCACAGGTCTTCTCATTGTTACCTTATGACTAGAGTTCGGACTCAGCCTGATTAATGAGCTCTAGTGCTCGAGTATAATGTCGGGCACGGCTGCCTTGCTCATTGATGTACTGGTAAAGTTTGCCCAATGCTTTACTCGGTTGGCCGGTTTTTAGTAATGCTTCACCGTAAAAAAAGTCTAACGAAGGGTCTTTTGTAATAGGTAACTGTTCTAACTTAGGGAACACTTCAAGGGCTTTTGTGTAGTCGCCTGCCTTTAGGTATTTAGATAAAGAAACCATGTATTTGTCGCGTCGAACATTGGCAGGCAGCTGAGCTTCCATGGCCTCCAGCTTTGCTTTTTGTGCTGCCGCTGCTTGTTGTTCGGCCATCAATGTGTCGAGGGAAGATTGTGCTTGTTCCCTGAAAGGGCTGTTAGGGTAGGCGTCAATGAAGCTTTTATAAGCGGCTGCTGTATTCAGCGCTTGAGTTTTTTTCCATGTGCTTTGCTGCATGGTGACTTCGCTGAGTAAGTCGATCATGTCTTGTTGCTCTTCGGCTTTCGCTACCTGTAAAGGTGTGAGGTTTTCTCGGTTACGAATACTCAAGTCAGCGCCGTTGGCTAATAGTAACTTAGCGACGTCCACGGAGTTATGTGCCGCCGCTGCGTGCATTGGTGTTTTTGATTCGTAACCTTCTGGGTTCCCCTTGTTAATCTCGGCACCTTTATCGATTAAAAACTGAGCTCCCGCAAGGTTGTTTATTCTTGCTGCGTAGGCAAGAGGCGTACCCCAGTAGTCTAGGCGATTGATATCATTCCCTTGTTGATAATGCTGTTCCATCGCTTCCATATTATTGTCATAAATATGGGTTTCATAAGTGACGGGGACACAGGCCGTTGTCAGTATGAGCAGAGTGGCGAGGCTGGCTATTTTGAACATGGGTTGAGCTCTCTATCAGAATGTAACCGATTGGATTAAATCCTAAAATGTTTAATATCTGATGACAATGCTTCGCGGTAATAGAGATTGACCTGCCGCAGCTTACCTTTCGTATTATCCCTTTAGCTGAATGATGATCATCTAGCGTATTTGACGTACATGTTTGCTTTCTTGTACGTAAAACTACGTAGCCTACTGCGTAGATTTAGGAATAGGTCTACAGGCTTTCCTTCTCAATAATGGACCCTGCATCTAGAACAATAAATTACTGCTGAATAAACGCAGCTTCCGGTTCTGATTTGTCGTGCAGAGCTCATAACAGTTTTTCAAATTGCAGGTAGAAGGAAACACAATGAAAGTTAAAAATTTAGCACTCGGTATTTCACTCTCTATGATGGCTTCTGGTGCAGTAATTGCTGCAGAAGATACGATTAAAGTCGGCATTCTTCACTCATTGTCGGGCACCATGGCAATCTCTGAAACTACTCTGAAAGACACCATGTTGATGCTGATTGAAAAGCAAAACGAAAAAGGTGGTCTTTTAGGTAAGGATCTAGAAGCTGTCGTTGTTGACCCAGCGTCAAACTGGCCGTTGTTCGCAGAAAAAGCGCGTGAACTTGTTGAAAAAGATAAAGTCGATGCGATCTTTGGATCATGGACGTCATCGTCACGTAAAGCTGTTCTTCCTGTTATCGAGGAACTGAACACCTTGTATTTCTACCCGGTTCAATATGAAGGTGAAGAGTCGTCTAAAAACGTGTTCTACACAGGTGCTGCGCCAAACCAGCAAGCAATCCCTGCGGTTGATTATTTGATGAATGAAGTTGGCGTTAAGCGTTGGGTTCTAGCGGGCACTGACTACGTTTACCCACGTACGACTAACAAAATCCTTGAAGCCTATCTAAAAGCGAAAGGCGTTCCTGCTGAAGACATCATGATTAACTACACACCTTTCGGTCATTCTGATTGGCAGTCAATCGTTTCTGATGTGAAGAAATTCGGTTCTACAGGCAAGAAAACCGCGGTTGTTTCTACCATTAATGGTGATGCGAACGTGCCTTTCTACAAAGAGCTCGGTAACCAAGGTATCGCGGCTGATGACATTCCTGTTGTGGCATTCTCAGTGGGCGAAGAGGAGCTTTCTGGTTTAGACACTAAACCGTTAGTAGGCCACCTTGCCGCATGGAACTACTTCATGAGCGTTGATGCTGAAGCGAACGACGAGTTCATCGATGAATGGCATGCGTTCATCAAAGATGACAAGCGTGTTACTAACGACCCAATGGAAGCGCATTATATTGGTTTCAATATGTGGGTAGAAGCGGTTAAAAAAGCGGGTACAACTGACCCAACGGCGGTACAGGATGCAATCATCGGCGTTGCTGTTCCTAACTTAACTGGCGGTTACGCGACGATGGCGCCTAACCATCACATTACTAAGCCTGTGCTTATCGGTGAAATCCAAGACGACGGTCAATTCGAAGTGGTTTGGGAAACATCAGGTACGGTGTTAGGCGATGCATGGTCAGACTTCCTACCAGGTTCTAAAGATTTGATCTCTGATTGGCGCGCACCATTGTCTTGCGGCAACTACAACGTCAAGACAGCGAAGTGTTCTGGTCAGAACTACTAATCTGAGTTTCTATCAGAAGACCTAATGACCTGCTTTGCAGGTCTTTGATGTTCGAAAACCGGGCTGCCTTGTGGCCCGGTTTGATTTTCCTTCGATAAACCCTGTTATGACAACGGCGTCATGAAGGTTAAGGGGTAAGATTCGCATGGTTCCTTTCATTCAAGTTCCACGTTTTATCATTAATAAAAACTCGAATTCCACGGCAAACAGTCAACGTAGAGGCTCATTTTGGGTGTGCATGATGATGGCCTTGGCGGTCGTTTGGTTGCCCATTCAATCATTTGCAGCTGATCAATCGTTGTTCGAAGAAAGCCTCGAGTTGTTCAAAGAAAAAAGCTTTAGCAAGAAAGAAAAAGCGGTCCAATTACTTGCTGACAGTGAGCATGAAGCAGCAGTTTATATGCTCAAACAGCTGCAGGATGGCAACCTCTATTTGCACAAAAAAACAGATCAATTGGTTGTTGCGGAAAAAGGTGGCAAAGGTTATTTGATCAGCGATGCTATTAGCCAAGAAGATCTTGGTGAAGTAGGGCGTCGCGATGTTAAAAAAGTCTCGATCAATAATCGTTTACGAGGTGCTATTAAAGGTTCTTTGGCGATTTTGACGATGGCAAACCCTGATCCAAAGGTTCGTAGTGCTGCTCTTGATGAGGTGATGAGCGATCTTGATCCCGATATGCGTCCATTGCTGGAAAAACGAAAAGGTTTAGAAACTGAAGCGAATTTACAAGAAAAAATCAACGTGGCATTGGCTTCTCTCGATTTGAAAAGCGCAGATGCTAGCGTCCGTTTACAAGCAGTAAAAGCGTTAGGAAGCAGCCTTTATCCAACCGTTCGCAATCGCTTACACATTGTTGCAGAAAGCGACCCTGACGCGACAGTTAAGCGCGCTGCAGAAAAGTCGCTGGAAAAAATTGAATCTAAAGTCGAAATGTATGGCCACATGGAGACATTGTTTTTCGGCTTGAGCCTCGGCTCAGTGCTGGTTTTAGCGGCTATCGGTTTAGCGATCACGTTTGGTGTGATGGGTGTGATCAATATGGCCCACGGTGAGCTAATCATGCTGGGTGCTTATACGACCTATGTTATTCAGCTGCTGATGCCAAATCATATTGAGTATTCTTTAATTGTTGCGGTTCCTGCAGCATTTATCGTTTCAGGTTTAGTGGGTATTGCTATTGAGCGCGGGGTAATCCGCTTTCTTTATGGTCGTCCCTTAGAAACTCTGCTGGCGACCTTCGGCATAAGCTTAATCTTGCAGCAAGCCGTGCGTTCGATTTTCTCGCCATTGAATCGCTCGGTAGAAACGCCGGCTTGGATGAGCGGTGCGTTGGAAATTAACAGTATTTTCTCACTGACTTATAACCGTTTATATATCATCGTTTTTTGTCTCTTCGTTTTTGCTGCGTTGTTCTTGGTGTTGAAAAAGACACCCTTAGGCTTGCAAGTACGCGCTGTTTCGCAAAATCGCACGATGGCTCGTGCTATGGGTGTGAGAACGCAATGGGTTGATGCTTTAACTTTTGGTTTAGGGTCAGGCATTGCCGGTGTCGCAGGTGTCGCCTTGAGTCAGTTAACTAATGTGGGACCAAACTTGGGTCAGGCTTATATTATCGACTCCTTTATGGTTGTGGTCTTTGGGGGTGTGGGTAACTTATGGGGAACCTTGGTTGCCGGATTATCGCTGGGTGTTGCTAATAAAATAATGGAGCCTTGGGCGGGTGCAGTATTGGCCAAAATTCTAGTCCTTGTGTTCATTATTCTCTTTATTCAAAAGCGGCCGCGGGGGCTTTTCCCTCAAAAAGGCCGAGCAGCGGAGGGTTAAGTCATGACATATTCAAATACCTCAGCGTTCAATCAATCCTTAAGCCAGCTTCTTCGCGATGATAGAGGCGGTAAAATTTTTCTCAGCATCTTACTGGGTATCACCCTGGCGGTATCAGTCCTGAACTTGATGGTTCCTGTTGATCATCCACTACACGTTTCGACATACACCGTCACCTTAATGGGTAAGTACCTGTGTTACGGCCTACTAGCGGTGGCAATCGATTTAGTCTGGGGGTACCTCGGTATTCTTAGTTTGGGCCATGCGGCATTTTTTGCCTTAGGCGGATACGCCATGGCGATGTACCTTATGCGCCAAATCGGTGATCGCGGAGTTTACGGTGACCCCATTCTTCCTGACTTCATGGTTTTCCTTAACTGGTCTGAATTACCTTGGTTTTGGTTGGGGATGGATAACTTCTGGTTTGCCATGATTATGGTGATGTTTGTGCCAGGGTTGTTAGCGTTCATTTTTGGTTGGTTTGCTTTTCGTTCTCGAGTGACGGGGGTGTATTTATCGATCATTACGCAAGCATTAACTTACGCGTTGATGTTGGCGTTCTTCCGCAACGAGATGGGTTTTGGTGGTACTAACGGGCTAACTGATTTTAAAGAGATTCTTGGCTTTAGTGTGCAAGAAGATACAACGCGAGTGGGCTTGTTTATTGCATCGGCAGTAGCGCTAGCGCTGGGCTATTTGATTTGCCGTTACATCGTTAATTCTCGCTTAGGTCGTGTAATCGTGGCGATTCGTGACTCTGAGGATCGGACGCGTTTCATTGGCTACAAGGTCGAGTATTACAAGCTGTGGATATTCACCGTTTCTGCCATGCTGGCTGGTGTTGCTGGTGCGTTGTATGTACCGCAAGTAGGTATTATCAACCCTAATGAGTTTTCTCCATTGAATTCAATTGAGGCGGTGGTTTGGGTGGCTGTTGGCGGCCGAGCAACGCTGTTCGGCGCAGTGATTGGTGCTGTAGTGGTCAATTACGGGAAGACTTATTTTACGGCTGCTTTCCCCGATGCGTGGTTATTTGCGCTGGGTGGTTTGTTTGTTTTCGTGACGTTGTTTATGCCCAAAGGAATAGTCGGTTTGTTCGATACTTTTAAAAAACCGAAGAAAGGGACACCAGTAGAGAGTGAGCAGGCTGCCAAAGGAGGTGCCTTATGAGTTTTGTTTCTAATATCGCTCAGCGTGACCGAGTCTTTGATATGGTCATGCCGAGCGAAAGTGCACGGCTAGACACCAGCCACGGCACGATCCTTTATTTAGAAGATATCTCTGTGAGCTTTGATGGATTCAAAGCGATTAATGACCTTAATCTCTATATCGAAAAAGGTGAACTGCGTTGCATTATCGGGCCAAACGGTGCCGGTAAAACGACCATGATGGATATCATTACTGGTAAAACAAGGCCTGATAAAGGATCGGCGTGGTTTGGTCAGCGTCTTAACTTATTAGATATGAGTGAAGCTGATATTGCTGAGGCAGGCATCGGCCGTAAGTTTCAAAAGCCTACTGTGTTTGAAATGCTTTCAGTATTTGAAAACCTTGAGCTGGCGATGGCTGGCAATAAAAACGTTTGGCCGACATTGGTGGTGAAGCTACAAGGTGAACAGCTTGATCGTATAGATGAAGTGCTTGAGTTAATTGGTTTAAAGGAAGACTTTCGCCGTCCAGCAGGAGCCTTATCCCATGGACAGAAGCAATGGTTAGAAATTGGGATGTTGTTGATGCAAAACCCGCAGTTGCTGCTCGTTGATGAGCCTGTGGCGGGAATGACTCACCAAGAAATGGACCGTACGGCAGAACTTTTAACGTCTTTGGCGGGCAAACATTCTGTCATGGTGGTTGAACATGATATGGAATTTATCCGCTCAATCGCCAGCAAGGTATCCGTACTTCACCAAGGTAGCGTGTTAGCCGAAGGCACAATGCATGATGTGCAAAATGATCAGCGCGTTATTGAAGTCTACTTAGGGGAGTAAAGGGCATGCTATCAGTTAAACAGCTCAACCAATTTTACGGCGAAAGCCATATTCTCCGTGATCTCGAACTTGAGGTCGAAGAAGGTAAGTGTACTTGTTTGATGGGGCGCAACGGCGTCGGTAAAACGACGCTGCTAAACTGTATCATGGGATTGTTGCCGACCCGTTCTGGTGAAATGATTTTTAACGGCAATGATCTGGTTGGCGTTTCCGCAGAGAAACGCGCCGGTATTGGTATTGGCTATGTGCCACAAGGTCGGCAAATATTTCCGCAATTGACGGTGGAAGAAAACCTGCTCATCGGTTTGCCTGCTCGTGCCGATAAACAAAAAACTGTGCCCGCATTTATCTACGAAATTTTCCCTGTTTTGCATGAGATGTTGGGTCGTCGTGGTGGTGATTTGTCCGGTGGACAGCAACAACAATTAGCGATTGGACGAGCATTGGCGACTGATCCACAGTTATTGATTCTTGATGAGCCAACCGAGGGCATACAGCCAAATATAGTGGCTGAAATTGGCGATATTATTCGTCGCTTAAATGAAGAGATCGGTTTAACGGTATTGATTGTGGAGCAAAAGCTACCTTTCGCCCGCCGTGTCGCGGATAACTTTTGTATTTTGGATCGTGGGCATCATGTTGCAACAGGCCAGATCGACCAACTCAGCGATGACCTCGTGAAACAATACTTAACGGTTTAACAAGGTTTATTTCGAGGCTTAGCAGTTGTGGTTTTTTCGTGTTTGTGGTTTTTTGGTGGTATGACTGTAATTAGGCGTGTTTCATGAACAGTATTACCCCTCCTGAGTTAGCTGATCTCAATGATATTGAAACAGCACAAACATCTTCCTCTGATAATGGTAGCGTTAATGACAGTAACGTTAATGACAGTAGTGTTCATCACCGTAATGTTGACGACCGTAATGCTGATGACGTTAACGGCGGCGATAATGTAGCCGATGGCTATGGTTCTGATCGCCAGTGGCTCGCTCAGATCGATATTCATGCGGTTAAAAAATCTGACCGCACTCGTCTTAAACACCTTAAACACGTTGGTCCTTTACGTGTGCAGCGGCCTTTCTATCCTGAAGGGGATTGCTGTCATGTTTATCTGTTGCACCCACCCGGTGGAATGGTAAGTGGTGACCAATTAGCGATAAATATTGACGTTTCTGCCGGTGCGCATACGCTGGTCACCACACCTTCTGCCGGAAAACTCTATCGTGGCGATAGCTGCTCTGTACCGCAGTCCCAAGTGGTTAATATTACGGTTGATAATGGTATTTGCGAGTGGTTACCCCAAGAAACCATTTTGTTTGATGGTGCGCTCGGATCAACAGCGCTTAATGTGGAGCTTAAAAAAGACGCTCAGTTTATTGGCTGGGAACTGTTTTGTTTGGGGCGTCCGGCCAGTAATTTACCGTTTAATGAAGGTTGGTTTCGTCAACAGTTGAATATTCAGCAAGAGGGCGAGCTAATTCTTTTTGAAAAACAAGATTTAAAGGCAAATAGCGATACAGCTAATCAACGTTGGGGTTTTAACGGTTTACCGGTTTCAGGCACTTTTATTGCTTGTGGTTTTCAGAATGTTTCTGAAGACGAGATGAAAACCCTGATCAAAGGCTTACGAGAGACAGTTCAACCACCTGAAGGCAGTTATTTGAGTCTAACTTGGCGCATGGGTGTGTTGATTGGCCGCTATTTGGGGCACAACACAGAGCAAGCACGAGCCTGTTTTACGCAACTTTGGCAAGGCGTACGACCAGTGTTGCTTGATCGAGAAGCAACGATTCCTCGAATTTGGATGACGTAGTGCGTTAATCACGCGCTATTTTCTTTACATATTCTTTCTTTACATAACGTTTATTAAAGGTAAGAGGCAACACCATGGAGTTGACTCCAAGAGAAAAAGACAAGTTACTGATTTTTACTGCGGCTTTGTTAGCCGAGCGTCGTAAAGCGAAAGGGCTGAAGCTGAATTACCCTGAAGCGATTGCGCTGATCTCTGCGGAGATTATGGAAGGCGCACGCGAAGGTAAAACCGTTGCTGAGATGATGAGTGCTGGCCGAGAAATTCTTACGGTCGACGATGTGATGGACGGTGTCGCTGAAATGATTCACGAAGTACAAGTGGAAGCGACATTCCCTGATGGTACCAAACTTGTCACGGTACATGAGCCAATTCAATGATGGGTGGCTGCTGGTTACACAACTATGCTTAGTAGCCCTAAAAAATAAGTAGCCCTAAAAATAAGCAGCCCCTGACAATAGCAGATTCTAAAAAGAGGAATTCAACATGATTCCAGGTGAATACCACATTAAGGAGGGCGACATTGAACTCAATGCGGGCCGTCCAACCCAGAGTATCGAAGTTGCCAATACGGGCGACCGTCCAGTACAGGTAGGCTCACATTATCACTTTTACGAGACTAATCTTGCGCTAACGTTCGATCGTGAAAAAACCAAAGGGTGGCGTTTAAATATTGCAGCAGGCACTGCTGTGCGTTTTGAGCCGGGTCAAACACGTACCATCGAGTTGGTGCCGATTGCCGGTACAAAAACGGTTTACGGCTTCCGTGGCGACGTCATGGGTTCGGTTTAATTTAAGGCGAAAGGGAAGAGAACAATGGCAAAGATTTCTCGTTCGGCTTATGCCGACATGTTTGGTCCAACAACGGGTGATCGGGTTCGCTTAGCGGATTCGGAAATCTGGATTGAAGTCGAAAAAGATTTCACCGTCTATGGTGATGAAGTGAAATTTGGCGGTGGTAAAGTTATCCGTGATGGCATGGGGCAGAGTCAGCTAGTTTCTGACGAAATCATGGATACGTTGATTACCAATGCATTGATTCTTGATCATTGGGGTATCGTTAAAGCCGACGTGGGTATCAAAGAAGGGCGCATCGCTGCCATTGGTAAAGCGGGTAATCCGGATACCCAAGAAGGCGTAACCATTAAAGTGGGTCCAGGCACCGAAGTTATTGCCGGTGAAGGACAGATCCTCACCGCTGGTGGTATTGATTCACATATTCATTATATTTGCCCGCAGCAAATTGATGAGGCGTTGATGTCGGGTGTTACGACCATGATTGGTGGTGGTACTGGCCCAGCCACGGGTACAAATGCTACGACCTGTACGCCAGGGCCATGGAATATCGGTAAAATGCTGCAAGGTACTGATCATTTTCCGATGAACTTTGGCTTTCTTGGCAAAGGTAACGCAAGCCTACCAGAAGGTTTGGAAGAACAGCTTAAAGCAGGTGCGATGGGGCTCAAACTCCACGAAGACTGGGGTACAACGCCGGCATCGATTGACTGCTGCTTAAGTGTTGCAGATAAGTACGACGTTCAAGTCGCAATCCATACCGATACATTAAATGAATCCGGCTTTGTTGAAGACACGATTGGTGCTTTCAAAGGACGTTCGATTCACACCTATCACACTGAAGGTGCTGGAGGTGGTCACGCGCCAGATATTATTACGGCGTGTGGTTTGGAAAATGTCTTGCCTTCGTCCACAAACCCCACGCGACCTTACACGGTAAACACGGTCGATGAGCATTTAGACATGCTTATGGTTTGCCATCACCTAGACCCGAATATTCCAGAAGACGTTGCCTTCGCGGACTCTCGAATTCGTAAGGAAACGATTGCCGCAGAAGATATTCTTCATGACCTTGGTGCCTTTTCGATGATCGCGTCGGATTCTCAGGCAATGGGGCGTGTCGGTGAGGTGGTGACCAGAACGTGGCAAACTGCGCACAAAATGAAAACCCAGCGTGGGTTGTTACCTGAAGATAAAGAGCTAGGTTGCGATAATTTTAGGGCGAAACGTTACATCGCTAAGTACACCATTAATCCAGCAATTTCTCATGGTTTAGCCCATGAAGTAGGTTCTATAGAAATCGGCAAATTGGCGGATTTAGTGTTATGGAAGCCGGCCTTTTTTGCGACTAAACCATCAATGATTATTAAGGGTGGCTTTATAGCAGCAGCACCGATGGGTGACCCTAACGCATCGATTCCAACGCCTCAGCCTGTGCACTATCGTCCGATGTTTGGTAGCTCTCCATTAGCGGCTGCGGCAACGAGCCTAACGTTTGTGAGCCAAGCGGCCCTAGATGAAGGTTCGCTGAAAGAAGATCTGGGTTTACGTCGAACCTTAACTGCTTGTAAAAATGTGCGCGCCATTGGCAAAAAAGACATGATACACAATAACTATATGCCAAAAATGGAAGTCGACCCGCAAACCTATGAGGTGCGTGCAGACGGTGAACTGCTGACTTGTGAGCCAGCTGACGTGTTGCCAATGGCGCAGCGTTATTTCTTATTTTAGTTGGCTAGTTAGCTCAACAAGAGAGTTAACCACATTAAGTGAGCGTTTAAATCATGTTAAAAGTAAGCCAGCGTTTTTTAGGCCATCAACCTGCACAAATTGTTGATACCTTAACTTTGCCTTATGAAATGCGTAAAAAAGGTCGCTTTAAAGCGCTATCAGATAACGGTTTTGAAGTCGGGCTTTTTATTGAACGAGGTAAGGTGCTATCAGATGGTGAGTTATTGATCACTGAATGTGGGCAGATAATTCAGGTCCGCTGCCAAGATGAACCGGTAATTACGGCGAGTACCACCGACTGGTTTAATTTTTCCCGTGTTTGTTACCATTTAGGCAACCGTCACGTTCCTTTGCAAGTGGGCGAACTTTGGCTGCGGTTTCAACCAGATCATGTACTTGAGCAACTTGTGCAACATTACGGTTTAAAGACGAGCCATGAGAACGCGCCATTTGATCCTGAAAACGGCGCCTATGGTGACTTTGGTGGTCACCATCACCACTAAATTTTTGGCGAGACGCAATTGATGTTATCGGTTCAGCTATTACAGTTACTTCGTTTAGTTAGCCCGTCGTTACCGATTGGCGGTTTTGCCTACTCCCAAGGCTTGGAATATGCGATAGAAAGCGGCTGGGTAACCGATGCAAAAGCTCTCGAGGAGTGGCTTGCTGGTGTCGCCAGTGAAAGTGTTGGTCGTACGGATGCACCGGTTATTTTTCGTTTTTATCGCGGTTTAGACGCTGCAGATAAACAAATGCTTGAACAATGGAATCAATGGCTGAAAGCGAACAGAGAAAGCCATGAACTGCTGTTTGAGGATGAACAACTTGGCATGGCGTTGAAGCGCTTGTTAAAAACAGCAGACGCTTTACCCAATGAGACCTTGTTACCTAAAAAGGCGGGCTACAGTTGTTTGTTTGCTTATGCTGCTCATCATTATCAGATTCCGGCCCAAGAGGCGGTTTTAGGGTATTTATGGAGCTGGTTAGACAATCAAATAATGGTGGCCTGTAAAACGCTTCCTTTAGGGCAAACAGCGGCTCAGAAGCTGATGATTGCACTGTTGCCAGTACTAGAAGGGATCGCTGAAGAAGCATCAACAATGCCCGATACCGAACTGGGCGGTACATTGCCCAGTTTTGCTATTGCTAGTGCATTACATGAAACACAATATTCGCGGCTTTTCAGAAGTTAACTTTGGTTCTTGCTGCTAAGCTTTTGCTTAGCCCATTGGGCAAATTCTGCTTTAGTACAACTGCGAGTGGATCCTTTATGGGCACCGTCAAGCACCTTATAGATGACCAGCTCTTTGTCTGGATTTGGATTCGCTTCATGATCAATGATTTTTCGAACAGACCAACTGCGACCTGGTTTGTTGTTGGTATAGACGCCGCCGAGTTCAAAGTCAAAAAGGGTGAGTAGGTCATTAATACGAATTTTCTCAGCATGAATGAGAATTTTTCGAAGTTCAGAAGCAGAAATGTCAATGATCGCCATATCTTCCAAGGCTTTAGTTAAGTGAGCCGTTTGGGGCGGTTCGTAGCTACGAGCAGAAATTTCGGCTGGTTTGAAGCGCATTGCTGAGGCGGGGTAACGACGCCATGGGAATAAGTTGTTTAGACTAACAGCCACAAGGAAAATAATTAAGCAGTTAAGTAGTACGGGGACAGCAACATAGGAATAGCCGAGCTGATAAATGCTATCACCACCGATCACGGCAGCCAATGCAGAAGCACCACCAGGTGGATGAGTACAGCGACATAACAGCATGGCACCAATGGCCAAACCAACCGCAACCCCGCTGGCAATCAGCATCGACGGAATTAAATGAGCGACGGTAACGCCAATAATGGCTGAAATACAGTGGCCAGCAAATAACGCCCAAGGTTGTGAGAGTGGGCCATGAGGTACCGCGAAAAGTAGAACGGCACTGGCTCCCATGGAAGGAACAATTGCTAAAGAGCCTTCAAGCCCAAGCAGCCAGTAACTGGTTGCAAAGATTAAACAGATAGATACGATGCCGCCAAGGGTAGAAACCGCAATTTCGCTATTGTGGGCCGTGGATTGAATGCCTAGCCATTTCATAGAAGGTGTCCGAAACAGAGTAAATAAATCCGCACTGTTGTGGTGCGTTTAGCTATAGTAGCACTGAGACAGTTTTAAAAAACAGAGGAATTTATGAGTACACAATGTTTGAGAGTCGGTGTTGGTGGTCCTGTGGGTTCAGGCAAGACAGCTTTGTTAAAAGCGTTGTGTCTAGCACTGCGTGACCATTACAACCTTGCTGTTGTGACAAATGATATCTACACCGAAGAAGATGCGCAGTTTCTTATGCGCCACGAAGCATTGCCAGCGGATCGAATTTTAGGCGTTGAAACAGGCGGTTGCCCGCATACAGCGATCCGTGAAGATGCCTCTATGAACTTGGCCGCTATTGATACCTTGCAAGAACGTCACGAAGGTTTGGAACTAGTATTGGTTGAGAGTGGCGGTGATAATCTTTCTGCAACGTTCAGTCCTGAATTGTCCGATTTAACGCTTTATGTGATCGATGTTTCCGCTGGCGATAAAATACCCCGTAAAGGTGGCCCGGGTATTACTAAGTCTGACCTTCTGATTATCAATAAAATCGATATAGCTCATATGGTCGGTGCTTCTTTAGACGTAATGGATCGTGACGCTAAAAAAATGCGTGGTGAGCGACCCTTTATTTTTAGTAATTTGAAAGACGGTAAAGGGTTGCAAGAAATTATCGACTTTATCGTTGATAAAGGAATGTTAGAAAACCGAAATGTTAAGGTTGCCTAGTTTTTTTGTGATTTTTCTAGGTGATGGAAAGAGGTTAGGCAGTAATGCCTAACCCTAATAAGGTTTTATTAATTAAATCGTCTAAGTTAACTTCGCAACAGCCTCCTCTGGCCATTGTTGCTGCACCGTTCATAATGGCTAGTACAAAGTGTGCGTTAGCCTCGCTGCTTTTGTTTAGCTCTGGCGATACCGACTCTGTACCTTCCTTGAAAAATTGAATTAACTCATCCAGACCATACTGTTGAGCAGCGTGTACCTTAGCTAGTGCATTAGTTGGAATGTAATCCCCTTCAGATTCGGAACTGCTCAATGAGATATAGCAGCCTTTTGGGTAGTTTTTTTCACGCTGTTTGCTCATCACTGATCGTAAGTATCGTCTGAGTCGTTCCTCAAATGGATACTGTTTGTCCCATAAGTGATTGCTGTGGGCTGTGGCTATTTCCGTTATATAAAAATCCGTGGCTTGTATGAAAAGCTCTTCTTTGTTACCGAAACTGGCGTAGAGGCTGGATTTGTTAATTCCCATCGCTTCGGTTAAATCGCTTAAGGATGTTCCTGCATAGCCGTTTTTCCAAAAAACTATCATTGCGGCTTCAAGGCTCTGTTGTCTATCAAATTCTCGTTTTCTGCCTACAGACATAATTCACTCGACCACATTGCTAAGCGCTTGCTTTGATTGCCTAGTTTACGCGTTAAAAAAATAATCGGTAGTGTTGACAATATGAACCGATCGGTACAGTATATTATAAACCGAACGGTTCAGAATTCAATTAGCTTTTTAGTAGGCGTATTTCAGGAGAAGAGTAATGGGTTTTTCAGTTGCCAATAAAGTGGCGTTAGTAACAGGTGCAAATCGTGGAATTGGTAAGGCGATCGTAGAGTCGCTTTTCTCCCATGGAGCAAAGAAAGTCTACTTAGCGGTACGTAATCCACAAAGTACTGTCGAGTTAGAGAAAAAATATGGTGACTCTGTAGTGACAATACAGCTTGATGCTGCGGATGTTGAGTCGATTAACTCGGCTGCAAAGCAAGCGACTGATGTTGAGTTAGTTGTGAATAACGCCGGTGTTCTAGAAATTGCAGACCCATTATCTGAGGGTTTTGAAACAGCATTAAATTATGAAATGGATATTAATGTTTATGGTTTGGTGCGTGTAGCAAAAGCGTTTGCCCCCGTATTGGCAGAAAAGCCAGAAGCCGCTTTAGTGCAACTAAACTCCATTGCCTCTATTAAGAATTTTACCGATTTTACCAGTTACTCTGCGTCTAAGGCGGCGTCTTACTCAGTAACACAAGGCTTGAAAGATAAGTTTGCACCGATGGGGATCCAAGTACTGAGTGTGCATCCAGGACCGATTAATACAGAAATGGCAGATAAGGCTGGATTTGAAACAAGTGATAGTGTGACAAGTGTCTCTGAAGGTGTTGTTTCTGCACTAGCCTCAGGGGCTTTCCACCTCTTTCCTGATGAGATGGCAAAAGTATTTGAGGGCGCATACCAAAGTTTTGCAGACGCTATCATCACTGCGGATCTATCAGAATAACGGTCTATGTTGATCGCCGTAATCTCGTTAAAGAGGCCTTAAGGCCTCTTTTTTTATGAGTAGTCTTTAAAAACGTAATGCGTAGGTGTGATGAGTAAATGACTAAAGCGTAAAAATTACTGGTCTTTATTGGTAGGAAACACTGTCTTTAAAAATTATGGAAATCGTTGCCCATAAATAGACTCTCGGAAACATTTGCTAGTGGTCGTTTTTGAAGCATTTGCGCTTATATAGCGCTTTTTGACCAAGGTCACGTTCTTTATTAGTTAGGTTAGCAGGACTGATATTTGCTAACTACAGTTAATGCAGCGCGCTGAAATAACTCATTTATTGAGGCACTAACGGACTGCGTATACCTATTCCGGATGAGAATAAACTGCGTGCAGCTAGGGCGGCATGAATGTTGCTGAACCCTTGTTAGTATCAGGTATGAATAATGGGCAGTGATGCTAATCACGGCTTTAGATTAACTTCCAGCTCTCAATACCTTCACTTCTGTGGTGAGTGAAAGGTGAGTCCAAGCCACTTTCTGATTTGGTTTTACTGATCTTTAGTAACGACTGATAAAGAACGCTGTATTGATGCGTTGTGCCGATTTTGCAGTAATCAGGCTGATAGGCAATAAGCTTACCTAGCCTCCTATAAAAATAATATTAGCTATTTCTTATATTTTAATAGGAGCTTCACTATGATGTTATCTTTCGTCAGTACTCATGCTTTAAAAAAATACGCAATTCTTGCGTTGTTTCCTCTTATGTCCAACGTTGCCTACGCAAATATGTATGTTGAGTCTGTGGGATTTGGTGGTCAGCATTGGGAGTTTAGGCAGCCAGCTCACATAGCGGCTTTTAACCAAACACCGATTAGGCATGGTTATAGTTTCATTTTTTACCGTAATCCTTATACACAACAGAACGTTAACGCGTTTGTTGTCCATAATGGCGAGCACCTTTCACTTTGTAGCCCAGATGTTGAAGTGGTTCTGCCGTTGCTGCGAGGCTTAGTGCAGGCTTATTTGGCAAAAGATTTAACGCAGCAGGTCATTATCGAAAGTGAAGTGCAGAAGAATCTGATTTCAACTTGTGAGGTATCTTTTAACTCGGGGTTGGAACTTAAACGACTCTTTAATCGTGCGGCTGGTCACCACGACATGCCTGGGTTGGCGGCTAACGATTAGCGTATGTAAGGTGTTTAGTGGCGCTAAAAGACGAGTTAATTAGGTTCAATGAAGCGGGTTAAGTGAAAGGATGAGGCCTTTGTAGTCAATGCTTGGTTGGTCAAACTGAATGCCCAAACTGTATTCATTTTGCTCTAGACTTTGACTGTGCAACGTATTGCCCCATATCTTGAGGGTTTTGCGGCCTTTTTCTGAGTCAGGTGCAGTGAGTTCCATCATCACTTGGACGCCAGCTGGTAGGCGTTCAGTTAGTTTGATTTTAGCGCCTTCTCGAGAAAGATCTGCTGTGTTAACAACGATTCGATTGCCGTCTGGGAGTTCTAATGTTGCAGGCATAACTGTGGTGAAACGCGGGTATCGGCGACGTTCAGAAAGCATGCGTGCACTCCTTATACGATTGTTTGAATTTCCAGTTCTAAATGCTATCGGCAGGAAGACCAGTAGTATTAATACCAAAAATCTTCTCGAGATTCATCGATTTTATTGCGTTGCGATTTATTGTAGACCATTCCGCAGATCGGCATGTTTACATTACGAAAGATAATCCAAAGTAATCTAGCAGCTAACTCTGAACAATCAGCTTAAATCTGCGTATTATTCGGATAGATCGAAGCTACCTCATTTCTTTAGGTTCCTTGTTTTATGAATAATGCTATGACCCCGCGGGATCGTTACCAATTAGACCTGCAAAAGAGCGAATTTGTTGCTGACCCTTCGCAAGCAAATGCTGTTGCGCATCTACAGCGTTTGTATGAGGAGTTAGTTGCACAAAGTCAGGCCCCAAAACCCAGCCTTCTTTCAAAATTATTGGGTACGGATAAAAAAGCGGAGCCTATTAAAGGATTATATTTTTGGGGTGGTGTAGGGCGCGGAAAAACCTATTTAATGGATACGTTTTTCGATTGTTTACCCTTTGAAGAAAAAATGCGTGTGCATTTTCATCGTTTTATGCAACGTGTCCACGGGGATCTAACACGGCTAGAAGGTGCCAAAAACCCATTAACGTTAGTGGCTGAAGGCATAGCTAAAGAAGCGAAAGTGATTTGTTTTGACGAGTTTTTTGTAACTGATATCACTGATGCGATGATTTTAGGCGGTTTGTTTGAGCACTTGTTTGAACTTGGCGTTGTGCTCGTTGCGACCTCTAACATTGTCCCTGATGGACTGTATCAAGATGGTTTGCAACGCCAGCGCTTTTTGCCTGCGATTAAGCTGCTCAATGAACGTACGGAAGTCGTTAATGTCGACGGCGGTATAGATTACCGTTTGCGCACTTTGGAGCAGGCAGAACTTTATATATCCCCAGCGGGCCCTGAGGCTAACGCTACGCTGCAACAAATCTTCGAGCAGCTCGTGCCTGATATTCAAGGGCTTAAAACGCAAGAGCTTATAGAAGTTAACGGCAGGCGTTTTATGAGCGTGCAAAGTTGTGAGGATGTTGTTTGGTTCTCTTTTGCATCGCTGTGTGATGGGCCGCGTAGTCAGTTGGACTATATAGAGTTGGCAAAGCTATACCACTCGGTGATCGTGTCCGACGTACCTGTTTTAGGAAATGATAAAGAGGACCAAGCAAGGCGCTTTATCAACTTGGTTGATGAGTTTTATGATTCGGGCGTGAAGTTGATTATTTCTGCCTCGCCTACATTAGCCGAATTGTACAGCGGCGTAAGGCTAC
>JBLXCH010000019.1:0-40136 GCA_048265065.1 Motiliproteus sp.
GACATCCAGCAGATCGCCCGCGACCTGGGGTTCGACGACGCGGCATACTTCAGCCGTTTCTTTCGCAAGCAGACCGGACTCAAACCCAGCGAATTTCGCTCGGCGTTTCGAAATGCGGAAACTAATCAGCCGAACAGCCAGCATGCGCAGACAAAGCATTCACCTGAGAGCTGAAGCCCTTTGGAGATATTGAGGCTAAAAGCTGGAGGTGATCTGGTGGTGGGTAACGCCTAAGGCGCGAGGTCGTGTTTCGCATAATCTATATTAAGGAAAATCAACAACTTAGATCGGTTTTATCTTACCACTTGCCACTTAAATTGCACCACTGTTTCGACCCACTTTGAGTATCCTTTAGCGATCCCGGACGAACGGTAGGGCTAAATTGATAAAGGTCAAGAAAGGGCAATTCTTGAGCTCAAACCTTCAACATTTTCTCGATAGGTTTCTGCTTCCCAATAATCGAGAGGAGGGCTCCCACCAGGCAGACCGCAATGAGGATCAGGCCGACCACCATTAGGCCCAAGAAGAGGGCTGTCATTACGGTGTGGAAGGAATCCTCCCCGAGGGTCCACAGGGTTCCCGCTCCGATCAGTGCAATGACCCACATGACCCGATAGACCCAGGCCAGAGTGTCCACCCCGAGGCGGGCAATGCTGTCGCCAGTAAACTCCAGGTTCTTCATCATTCCTTACCCCAGTTAGCAAACACGGACCCGGCGAAGCCACCCATGGCAGCAGCTAGGAAGATCACGAACACGATGGGCATTAGTTCCATGGCTGGGGCTGTCATTACACGCTACTCCCGTTGAGTGATGGTTGAATGTGAAGCTGTTGTATCTTCTTCGAGAACTCCACCGGACCCTCAAGGCCCATGGTGTGATTCAAGAAGGCCATCCCTATCTCTATCCACAAGCCCCGATCCTCGTTCCGCATATCGCCATTCAAGGGGCCCAGTAGGGACGCTATCGGGGCTCGGAACGGTTCACAACAGGCGAGGAGGGTGCCCGACCGGAAGTCCGTTAGACACACCCTGTCCCCGCCGAAGGGTTCCCAATGGATCACAGCCTTGTGGGTCTCCCCAAAGAGGTCATACAGGAAGACCGCCAGGGGCTTTACTGCGACCTCTTGAGTTCCGTTGACCAGTACCTTTACCGCTCGATACTTACTCCGTGTCTTGGTCGGTGTCATTCTCGGGTGTCTCCTCTCGCTTGCGTGTGAGTGGGCCTCGACGGTTACCACCTCGGGGACCCTTCTCGGGCTTGATGGGTATCAACAGGATCGCCTTAAGGTTCCACCGGATGAAGAAGTAGCCGACCCGTGCTTCAGTCATGGGCTTGGTCTTGAGGTCCTCTATGATCTTCTCAGGATTCCCTGCTTGGTCCCTTGGGGTTGCATAACTGAGGGCAGCTTCAGGCGTCACTGATTGGTACTTTGGCCGGGTCCGCCTGGTATCCATTACCTCATAGGCTCCGACTATCACATCCTTGGTCTTGATAGCCTGACCCTTACTGGTCTTCCTAAGGACCGCATTTAGCCAATCAAGGTTTGCTGTGGGAGAGAGGGTGCCTCCCCGTGGGACCGCTTCGGCTTCGTAAACGTCTGCAACTTCCTGGATCACTGAGGCCCTGAGCTGGGCGATGTCCCCAGCGTGGCGCACCTTGATCATCTCCAGGGCTTTGGGACGAGCCTCGGTAATTTCGGGAGCCTTCAGCATTGCCTTGGAGGCACTACCGGATGCCCCTTGGGCCTTTAGTATCGCTGTGGCTCCCTCGTTGAAAGCGGCTCCGAGTATCAGTTCCAGGCGCTCAGTAAAGCAGTTCATCAGGCTACCTCATGTTCTATTTATGGTCCTTCGAGCTCCTTTAGAAGGTTAGCCACCTTGGCGAGCCACTCTTCAGGAGCGTCCTTTGGGGCCTCCTTTAGCAGTGCCAGGAGGTCTTGACGGCGCTTGTCTTCCGTCTCGGTAACGGGCTTAAGGATTAAGGAGTTCCCCTTGAAATCCACCAGGAAGGCATCGCCCACCGAGACCTTGAGTTTCTTTAGGAGGGGAGCCGGGAGCCTGATGGCGGCGGTATTCCCCCATTGCTTGATCGGGAGTTCCATCTATGTGTGCCTCTACGTGGTTGCGGGTGGTTGAGACCTGGCATTGTAGAGGCTCTTAGATCGTTATCTACCAACTTGCGGGACTCACTCCTCAGTGAGGTCGCAATAGCTCCGAGAGACCTCTTCAAGGGCAAACCAGGACAGGGCATTGAAGACCTCTGTTCTGTTCTCGCTCCGAGGGTTGTGGATGGCTTCGGCTACCTCGTCAGCTTGTAGGTCGATGCAGTTGAAACCTGCGATCAACTGGTGGGCTGCGCCTTCACCCAGGTCGTCAGCCATGCGCTTGCATTCACCGATCAATGCTTCCTTGTTCCGCTTAGCGAATGGCACCGTGTCGCTGTAGTAAGTGAACCCAGAGAAACCAGCGTTAGCGCCATGGTTGGCTACATCTGCTGCGAGCTCCTTAAAGGAACCCCAGCCACCCACTTGACGGATGACCGCACGGACCAGGCTGGCTTCGATGTTGGTTGCTTCTACGAACTGCTTGATGGTTTTCATGGCATGAATCTCCCTTAGGGCACCCCTCTGGAGGCCCTTACTGTTTAACTTCGCGGTATGCGGTGGGTTGCTGCTGGTGTTGCGTGTGTTGGCACTGGTCTAAGTGACCCCCGGAAGGCTCTCTAAAGGAGCCCTTGAGGTGTTACTCAGTCGGGTCGTTTGCTCGGGCGCTTCTTGCTGACTTTGAAGACCACGCCAGGCTCATCCCCTTTGAATATCTCAAGCCATCTTCTGGCGTTCTCCTTGTAGCAATCCCGCACGAGCATCCAACAGCCCGTCACTGCGTTGAATCTCCAGATGTTGGTCAGCATGTTGTGTTCCCCTCCGGGCTGTTGGTCATTACTACCTTCGAGCCCGTGCGTTCGTTGATAACCGCCACGTTAAACATCCGTCTTCTTCTAGCCATGTTCTTCAAACTCCTATTAGGCTGCTGATGAATCGCCCCATGGGCACCGCTGGGATTGCACACATGGCGATGATTGCTAGTTCCATGCTCAGACCTTCCCGGCACATTCGATGGCGTGCCGGACACACATGGCGTATTCCCTAAAGGCTGCAATGTCTTCATGCATTGCGAAGGTCCTGAACTCTGCCCCGTAGGAGACCGCGAGGGTCTTACCGCACTTCATAATGGCGGCGCTGTGTTGGTGCTCCTCGTGATGCTCGGCAAGGACTTCCCAAGTGCGGCCTCTGGTGTTGATCGTTACCATATCTACTACTCCTGATTAATCGACGCTTTTGCGGTGGATGCTGCGGCTCTTCTTTGGAGAGCCCTTAAGGTCTGTTGCTGCTGCAAGGCTTCCGGTTCCTTCTGTGCTGCTGTCGGAGCGAACTGTAGATACGTTGGATATCCCTGTCAACACTCTAAATGGATATTTTTTGGATATCCCTAAAGAAACCCACCAGGAGTGCTAATGGATATACAGAAGAGACCCGGAGACAACAGAAGAGGAGACCAGGCAGAGCGCACCTATGTGGGCGCTTCTAAAGTGTCACGGAACCACCAGGTAACCCAGAGGAGCCCTAGAGGCACATCTAGTAGAGGAGGAGAGCGGAGGGCAGGAAGGTATCGAGAGGAGTGACTAGAGGAGGTTCCCAAGGAGAGCCCGAAGGGATGCCGGAACAGATAGGTAGAGATAGAGGAAGGCTATCGGCAGGTAGGGGCCAATAGGAAACCCCTATGAACCACCACCAGGTCCACCAGAGGATAGCCACACACTATGATGTCAGCCGCAACCGATAGAGGATATCTATCGGAGGACAACGAAAGCCCTTAGAAAGAACCCTAAAGGCGAGTGTATTTAACATAATCCCTGTTATGCGAACCATGAGGCCCATACGGAGAGAGGCGAAGGGCAGCAGGAAGGAGGGCCCGAATGCACCGAGAGGAGGCACCACCAGGGCACCCCAGGGGGGAACGCCAGCTACGCACACCTTAAAGTGACCCCTTACATTTTTCTCCAGAAATCAAGGCCCTTAGGGGAACTCTTCCGGGAAATCAGCAAGGTCAAGGGAGTGTAGCCACAGGGGTTCCCTTAGGGAGGGAAGTGGATCAGATACTAATCAGGGTGTCAAGCTCTACAGGTGAGCTCTTAATGAGTTACCTATAGAGGTTGACTGAAGGCTCCTAGCGAAGAGAGGCTGAAAGCCTACTGAGCTAGGAGGGCACCAACGAGGGCTTGAAGCGTTGCAGCGAGCTCAGCAGAACCAGCGACACCAGCAGCAGCCGTAACAGCAGCCACGAAAGCCCAGGTGCGCTTATCCTTAGCGAGGACCTTGAGGACGGCGGTGAGCCGTTGGGTCCCGGTGACTTGGGCTTGATCATTGGTCGATACTACAGACACGGGAGTCTCCTTAGAGAGGGATTACCTATAATGGATAATCAAATAATGACTACCTCTAACAGGTGGTGATTAGGTCACTGCCTCAGGAAGACTCCAGAGACCTGACCCTCAGGGACCTCCTGAGGAACTCCTAATGGGGATGACCGTGGCTATCCCTATATGGGTATATCCTCGGGGGGATTCTAAAGTGTCCTGGAACTCCAGCCCTATAGTGTCACGTAACTGGTCGGGTACTGATAGTGACTGGATGGTCCCGCTCAGTCACGGGTGATATCCTGCTGCTTTGATCCTGTGGAGGCCCCTATGGGCAAGGTCTTGAGGTGGTCTGTAGCGGGCCTTGTGGGGCTCCTAGCGGTTCCCTTGGTGCAAACCTGTATGTCTGCACTGGGACTCGGTGGATCAGCCTATACGGCTCCCCAAGGGACCCCTCTGGTTCAGTTCTTGGCCTACCAGGCAGGGCAGGGCTTGGGGAACCCGTGGACCCTCTTCATCACGGCGGCTCTCGTGGTGTTCCCTATCGGTAAGGGGCTTGCCCCCAGCTCGACAAAAAAGGCACCACCAGCCCGTTAAGGTAGGTAGTGCCAGGTGTTCAGGTGTCCATCCAGTTGAGACCCTCTAGGGAGCCCCCTGGGCCTTCTTCAGTGCTCTCCAGTATGGTTATCCCACAGGCAGTCAGGACGCTCGTGGTGACGTTCATCAGGCCCTCCAGGGCGTCCTCAAAGAAGTCCTCACGGACTGCATTGATACCCTCGTCCGGGGACACATCCATGATGGAGCAGAGATGCCCCACACCGATGGCCACCGCGTCCAGTCTATCGTCAGCCTTGAGGGCCCCACGGTCTGCTGTGAGGCGCGTTAGCTGGTAGAAGAACGAGTGGTAGGGCTCAGACTGCTGGGCCTCGTCATGGTCCTTCTGAATCGTCTCAAGGTTCACCACCAGGCGGTGGTTCGTGAGGACCGGCTCCAGGGTGTCAATAATGCGGACTTCCTTCTGGCCCTTGGACTTCACCTCAGTGATTGCACACTTGTGGGTTGCCGCCAGGACCGGGGTGAGGAGCTTCACGTACATCCCATCACCGAAGTTGCCTTCGATCACGGCCTCATTGATTCCCCACTTCTTGGCGATCTTAGCGAGTGCCTCCAGGGTCTCATCGGAGTAGCCCCCGAGAAGCCCACCGACCTCCATGAGGAAGATGAAGCCGTTCAGGAAGTAGAGGACGGCATAGCCGGTCTCATCCTTACCGCGCCCCGAGGGGTCCACCACCAGGAGCTTGTAGGTGTACTTACCGACCTCCTGTGACATCGAGTGGGGGGCGTAGTAGCGATCACCCTTCAGGCCCACCAGTGGGAGGTTCTGATGGAGCCCCTGTGGAGAGGGCATCCAAGTGAACTTCAAGGGAGCCTCTTCACGGCCCAGGTGGGTGACGATGAGGTCCTGGAGCTTCAGAGGGTACTTGTCCGCATCGCTCAGGCTCGTGTCCAACATGAACTGGAGCATGAAGCCAGCTTTGCGGTAGGAGAGCTCTCGCTCCCTCAGGTCATCATCATCGAATCGCCGTGGGTCGGTGGGTGTTCCTGCCACACTAGGATCAGCATCGAAGATACGGGCAATGTAGGGAGCCAGGCGTGAGCCGTAGCTGGCCCTGTGCTTCTCGTCGTAGGGGAACCGGGCTGGCCAGATGTAGGTGATGTAACCACGCTCCTGGAGCTCGTTGTAGAGGCTCATCTCGTTCTGAGGGGTCCCCAGGTAGATGACCTCACCGCTGGGCTTCAGGATCGCATCGAACTCCTTCACCAGCTCGAACAGCTTGTCACGCATGGACTGGGTAAATGAGTTACCGGGGACCTCCACGTCATCCGCAATGATGATGTCAGCACGGGAACCCGTTAGCTGCCCGGTGATACCCACGGACTTCACCGAAGGGGAGTGGTCGGGCTTGGCTGGGCCCACGTCGAAGATGTTCTGGGTATCCCGCTGATCCTTACTGGCCTTCAGGTGGCTCAGGAAGGGGAGCTCCGCGATGATCTTCTTGATGAACTGGGCGTTGGCATCGGCCCGCTCCTTGGAGGCGGACACGATCATTATCTTGAGGTTGGGGTTACGCCACAGCCGCCACACCACATAGGCGCATGTGATGAATGACTTAGCGACCCCACGGAAACCCTGGATGATGAACCGGCGCGAAGGCGGGTTCTGGAGGGTGTTCGACATATCGGTTTGAATGGGGGTAGGCGGTGGGAGCCCGATGGACTTCCAGACCACCCACACGAACAACGCGAAGTTGTTGAAGAGCTTCTTCTGGTCTTCTTGGGTCATTGCGACTCCAATAAAAAGGCCCCTCTGAATTGCTCAGAGAGGCCATAGGGTGTTTCGGGAGGGGAGCCTTAATGAGGCTTGGCGAGCTGCTCGATTTCGTCAGCGTACTTGTCCAGACCGTCCAGCAAGGATTGGGTAGGGGTGCCTGCTTTCGGCAGTGCGTCTATCCCGTTGTCCTTGAGGAACTTGATGATCTGAGCGTAGAGCTGGGGGGATCGCTTATCAGCATTCTGGAGGTCGTCCAGGAGTTGGCTCGCCAGTTCGGAATGGAGCTCGCTCAGGAGCTCGACGAGGCGGTCTGACACTGCTTGGATTCTCGCTTGTTACGGAGGAGTAGAACTACGGTCTGGGCCAGGGTGTAGATGATAACCGAGACGTAGAACCACTCATTGAGGGAGAGGCCCAGAACTACGCGGGTGGTGATATCCACCCCAGCAGCGGCCTGGGGGGCCCACTGAAGGGTCCCATCTGTGAAGTTGATTTTAAACACTGGGTATCTCGTCGGTGAGAGGGAGGGGCTCTTTAAGCGGGCCGTCCGCCATCCTGTATCCAGAAGACGCCGTTGTAGATCAGACTAATAGACTTGAAGCCGCTCAGAACAAAGTCTGATGTAATACGCAAGTTACCTGTCTGAGTTTTGAGGGTGATTATATCGGAGGTGGTAGCGGCCAACAGTGTGATCCTGTTAATACCGTCTACAGGTGTGATGGTGGTGAGGTCCACCGTCCCCCCTGATAAACGCATAAGCGGCGAGCCAACTGATACAGCGCCCCCAACTACTGTTGCGGATGTAATGCGTTCTTTAGCGAAGGTAATCCCGTCCGTCCCTAATGCAAGTACGCGGCTAGTGTCGCATGTGACTTCCAGCGTGCCGCCACTTGTCCTGCGGAATCGCACTCCTGATGTAATGCTCGACGGACTGTTAGTCAGCTGGAAGTTCTGCTCAGAGCCGCCTACGTTCATGCGGACGCCGCTAGCCCCCCGCCAAACTTCCATCCCGTAGTCTTTGTTACCGCCCACGATAGTGATGTTGGCGTTGGGCGCTGTTTCCAGAAGGGCGCCGGCATTCTTGATCTGCTCGGCGTTCAGCCGGCAATTCAGGAAGCCGATATCGCCAGTGTTGGCAGAACCGATGAACCGCTTAGTGCCCCCTGCCTGACCCTGTGCGGTGCCACTGCCAGCCTGTGATGCGTTTTCGAATACCACGTTGGTAAAATTGATGGCCCCACAACGGTCCAGCATCATCGGAACGTTCGTCTTAGTAGTGACAGTGCCGCCAATAAAGGAGATGCCATTCCGTGAACCTGTGCCATCACTTGCAGGGATGTCGATATAAAGGGCACAAGTCCCCCACTTCTCAACTCCGGCAACAACAGAGCGCGAATGGTGGTCGTTTGCCCCTATGAAGCAAGTCACACAATTCAAGCCGCTGTTCGTGCCTGTAAGGTCGCCAATGACCGCTAAACCCATATCACCCATAGTACGGAGTGAGGTCATGTGAGTATTGTCAGGGTCAATACCGAAGTGAACAGTACCGGCCTTTTTGTAGTAACCCCCAACGCACACGTTAGCGATGTGCTTGCCTTCGACGTTATGAAGAAGCAGGCCAACATCTATATCCTGAGCATTGTCATTCAGCGGCGTGGTGACAGCGCCGGAAGCGTCTCTGAAGTCAAAGTCCGCAACGATACCCATATTTCGGATGCCTGGGGAGTTACGATAAGCTGACCTTCCGGTTTTGCGGACAACATAGCGCATGGTACTGAAACGGTCAGTGCGCTGCGTTGTGAAAGTTGCCAGCGCGTTACCCTTAAAAAGCAGAACTGAGCCAGGGATCTTGTGCTTTGATCCTTCTACTAGGAACTTCTTGTCGTCCTGTAGGTTAAACGTGCCTAGATTCGGCGCACCCGCGCCCTCCCAGTCTGCGAAGGATTCAATACCGTCAGAGATTAGGTAGACACCTTGGGGGAAATATAGAGTATGCCCATTCTCAGCACACCACCTATCAGCCGCAATTATCGCTGCCGTGTCATCAGCAGCGCAGTCACCCTTAGCACCAAAGTCCCGCACTGAGGCGGTGTCCCTCAGTTTATCCAGAACTGAGCGGAACGTTACAGGCTCCGTCATCTCTTTGATGTGACCAAAGGCGGTGGTTGCAGTGCTAGCCGCCTGAACTGCCGTGCTGGCTGCATCTTGAGCCGCATCAAGCACGATACTGGCTGTGTACTCAGCCCACAGCCCTGAATCACGCGCCTCCTCTGACAGGTGGAGTGACTGCAAGGCGGAGATATCGAGGTCACTAGCAGTCAGGACCGAAGCGTCCCGGAAGGACACCAGGCGGGCAGTAGCCGAAGTCTCCCGGCGAATCTCGATGGTCTGGCCGGTAGCCACGGCACCCTTGAGCATCTGAATACGGGTGGTGGTGATGAAGTCGTAATCCACCAAGGCTTCCAGAAGAATCCCCTCTTGGTAAACCTTCACGAACTTCTTGGCGAGATAATCAAACGGGATGTCGAATTTATCGGTAGGGGTGCCTACCACGATGACCTTACGGGTCTTCGTTGTTTCTTCCATTGGCATAGAGAGTATCCAGAGGAGGCCATCCGTGGCCTATTGCGGGTCAATCCCTGTCCTCACCTTCCACGCTGTTTTCGATCAGCCACGAGAGGGCCGTCTGGGTTGCGGGGTCGTTCGGGAGGATTCCCTTGAGGTTGAAGAGCAGGGCTCTTTTCTGGCGCTCTACCTGTTCCTCATCGAGGTCAGGACGGAGCATGTTGATAGGGGCTACGAGCGCACCCCCGAGGTTTGTTGCGTACTTGACTGCTGGGAGGCCACCTACGGCTTGACCCAGATCGGGCTTCCCCAGGGGAGTCCCACGGGTGTCCCCAAGCTCCTCTGCTGCTGATACCGAGGTACGTCCAAGACCGGCGTAGGGGAGCCCCAAAGGGGACCCTATCGTGTCATAGGCGATGCTAGGCGCAGCCAGGTAAGAGGATCGCTTGAGGGCTCCCACGGCCAGAGTCGTAAAGTCCCACTCACCGTTCTCCGTGTCGTAGCCCAAGGCGTTCTTGTAGAACTCCTCACGCTTACTTGGATCGCGGATGGTGTTGGCCCGAACTGCTGCGAATGCCGCCACACCGAGCCCCGAGAGGCCCAGCGAAAGGGTCATCTGCATGGCCTCGTCTACGTCCCCGTTACGGATTCGATTGGCACCCTTGAGGAGTTTCTTTTCGAGGGACCGCATGGAGAACGTCTGAAACTGGGTAAGGAACCGGATGAAGGGGTTACCCGAGTCAGCCCAGATGAAGGTATCCCCGATGGAGGGACGCTGGATCACATCAGAGGCCGCGATGTCACCCATACGGCGAATCTCAGCCATCACCTTACGGGCCTCCAGGGGAGACCCACCGGAGCCCTCCAGGAACCGCTTGGCATCGAGCGAGAACTTCCCACCCTTGCCGACCTTGGAGGCACCCTTGACGTGCTTCAGGACCTTATCGAGGGTCTCCCGGTCCACCGCCATGTGCTTCAGCTTCACGTCCTTGAAGACCTTGGAGGGCCTCCCATGGGCGTGCCTGACGAGCTCCGCTAGGAACTCCTCCTGGGCAGCTTTGACGATACGGTTGGTGGTGGCATTGAGGAGCTTAGCTGACGGGGCCACTTCGGTGAGCCGCTGGGTTGCTGCATAGATACCCGCGACCGGAGCTGACGCCTTCTCCCGAGCCACCGTGTAGGCCGACTGAAGGTGGGACGGGTAGACCAATGCGTGAATCTCTTCACCCCAGAGGCGATTCTGGAGGAGCTCCAAGTCGTCAGCCGTAGCTTTCCCCTTGGATACCCGCTGAACCAGCTTACCGGCCCCTGGGAGGGCCTTGAAGAAGAACCCCATGCCGTAGTTAGCGAGACCGGAAGCAATCTCCGTGTAGTTCATTGGGCCCATGTAGGCGGACTTGGCTGCGAACGAGAGGTTGGTCAGGGCTCCGGCGATGAGGTCAGTAGCGCCTCGACCATCCTGATTCAGGCTCATCCCATACATCTTCTTGGCAGCTACCTTCAGGGCCTTGAGGTCACCCTCCAGAGCTTGCTTGCGCTTCGGGTCACCGTCACGGGTGGCCTTGGCGATCTGCTGCTCGATCCTGGAGAGTCTCTCGGAGAACCCCGCGAACCCCTTGTCACCCAATCCCACGGCCATGGCCAGGTCACCGGCTGTACGCTTGTGGTAGGAGTGCATGATGGAACGCACGTCCCCGCTACGGAGGTCCTTGTCGATGGAGAACTTGGAGCCATCCGGGAGGTTGATCTGAGCGTTGGTCTTGAAGATGCCCCGCTTACGCATGAAGTCAGGCATTTCCGAAGGGTCAGCGGAGCGGTACAGGTGCGCCTTGATCCGGCTCATATCCTGATCCACATAGCCCATCGCCTGCTGCTCAGCCCGTATCTGGGCCCACTTCAGGAAGTCCTCGGTAGCCTTACCGCTGACCTCCAAGGCGGTGATCCTCTGGGCACCCTCAGCGAGGTCCTTGTTGACCTCTTCCTCGAACTCCTTGACCGCTCGGGTGAGAACGTCAGGGTCCCTCAGGGAGGCATAAAGAGCCCTCCCGGCGACCTTCACCAGCTCCTCATCACCACCTACACGGCTCGATGCTCGGGATATCTTGGCGGTGTCCATGATGACCGGCGCGTAGTTCTTCACGCCTTTCCAGTCAGCAGGGTTATCAAGGATATCGGCACCGTCGCCGTACTTACCGGCTGGGTGCAGAACGTCTTCGATGCGAGTGTCATAGAAGCGGCCCATAAGCTCAGCAGCCAGCCGAACAGACTCAGGGGCATCCTTCAGGGTCCCCTCACGCGTCAGCGTGACGAGGTAGCCGAACTCTTCCTCCAGCTCTGCCTTGGACATCCCCTGATGCCTACGGCTGGAGATGAAATCCTCGACGTGGCGGGAGTAGGTGGTATCGACATCGAAGAACTCGTTATCCAGGTTCCGCTTCACTTCCTCCCCGGTCATCCGGTTGAGACCTGAGGTCCCGTCCTTGTAACCCTTGTCATTACGGAAGAGCCCCAGGGCAGCAGTACGAATCTCTTCGTTCTCACTGGAGCGCATCCGCTCGCCAATGGTGGACATCCGGGCAATCGGGTTGTAGGTGTCCTCCTTCAGGGCCTCCTTGGTGAGGGGACCAGGCTGATAAGGGGTCTCCGGGATGATCCCAGCCTTCTCCATGACTGCCGCTGTTTCAGCATCCTCCACATGAGCAAAGCTCTCGGGAGTCTTACGCATCAGTAGCTTGGCACCAGAGACGGCCCCGTGGATCGCAACGCCACCAACAGCGCCCGCAAGGATCGCCGCCTCGTAGTCCGCATCTACCCCCGTGGAGCCCTCTCGGAGGGACTCACTCAGGAGGTTCGTACCGGCACCTTCAGCAGCGACCCCAGCGGTTGTCCCCAGGACCCGAGCAGTGCCGGGGTTGAAGAGCCGCCCAAAGGCGGCCCCACCGGGAATGAACAGGGAGCCGTAGGTCACCGGGTCACCTGTCATCTCACCGAGGCCACCCACGAGGGACGTAAGGATTCCCTCACGGCCATCGGCCTGGGCACTGTTGCGGTTCGCCTGGGCAATCTCCAGCAGGCCGTCGATGTCGGCAGAGTCATAGGCATGTTGGAAGACAAACTTGGCACCTGCCTCACCGACCCCAGCAGCCTTCACCTTCTCGATGTCAGCCGGGGAGGGCGCCCAGTCAGGGTTCTGCTCCGCGATGCTCACAGTAGCCCCGTGGGCCTTGTAGGCTGAAGCGATGGAGGAGCGACTCAGGCCATCCGTGAAGGCATCCCAGGCAGATCGCTCCTGGTCAGTTCCGAGCTCCTCTATGGGAGTCCCGGCGATGCGATCCACAGCACTGGTCGGCTGAGGTTCCTTGGGGGCTCCAAAGTTGATCCTACCCGGTTGCGGAGCCCCGCTTGATTCCGAGCTTTCGGTCTTTCCCAGAGCGAACTTCTCCAGGTACTTGCGGGTTTCCGCAGGAATCTCCGCGTTCTCCAGCACGCCTCCAGCACGATCTAAACGGCGCTGAAGGGCAGTGGGCCCCATGTTGTAAGCCGCTAGGGCCAACTCGTCAGAGCCGAAGCGTTTCTTCAGGTCCCGCATGTACCGAGCCTGAGCGTCGATGGACTTCTCTGGGTCCTCGTAGTCCTCCGGTGAGGTGAGACCATAAGCTGGACCTGTACCGGGCATGAACTGACCCAGCCCACGGGCCCCCGCAGGGGACACCGCTTTAGGATTCCAGCTTGATTCATGGAAGCCTTGCGCCTCCAACAGGGAGGAATTCAGGCCGTAGCGTTCCCCCGCCGCCGCATAAAGGGCACGGTAGGGGCTGTCTTGTGGAATAGCCACGAGGGCCTCCTATGGAGTGTCTTTAGGGTTGCCGCCAGGCTTCGCGTTCTTGGAGGTCAGCTTCAAGCTGGTCCGTGACTTTGCGGGATTGCTGACGGTCCTTCTGGGATGCCTTAGCGGCTCTTTCAGCGGCCTCAGCGTTCGCCTTGATGGCGTCCTGTTGGCGTTTCGTTTGGAGAGCCTGAGCGGCCTCCTGGAGGGAATCACTGCGAAGGGTCACGGGGAGTTTCCCAGGGGAACGCAGATTGACCGTCTGGGTGGAATGGTCGTACTCAGGGATCACATCGTCCTCACGGACACCCTGACTGTTGGCATACCAAGTGAGCGTCTCGGCCAGGAGGTCCAGGCCAGTGTTCACCTGATCGTCAGCCTTGATATCCGAGAAGAACCCGTTGGGGATGGGGAAACCATTCAGACCTGAGTGGCTCTGTGCGAACGCACTGTCAGCCTTCTTCAGGGCTTCCTCTTCAGGGACCCCTACAGCGAGTAGCCCGTTGACCATGGTTTTCATATAGGTCTGAGCGTACTGGCTCCCTGCCAGATTCTTCAGGCCGGGGGCCTTACCGAGGTTCCGAGGGGAGACCGCTTCATCCATCAGGGTCCGCTTGATCTTGTTCATCTGACCATCACGGGTTTTCTTGTCCATGGTGGCCAGGCGGGACTCCGCTAGGACCATGTCCTTGTAGCCCATCCCCATGACCTTCAAGGTATCTAAAGTGTCCAGTTTCGCCAGGGCATCCACATCCCCACCGATCACCTTACGGAAGGCCAGCGGGTCCGCTTCCTTGAGGAGCTGGACGGACTGGAGTGCTTCAGGTTCCTTGATGTCATCCGGTCGGAGGGTCCCTTGGGCCACCCTGGAGGCATCAATCGACATCGTTGCCGTGGTGTCCTTCCAGTAGTCCTTGATGGTGTTCGCGATGTAGCCGTTGGGCATGTAGTCAGCGAGCTTCAGGAGCTTATCGGGTTTCTCTTGGAATCGCTCCAGGAGACCTCTCTCCATCACCAGAGCGTCTTGTTTCGTGTATTTACCTAGGAGCGGGTCCTCAGGCATCACGTCATACGTCTGGGCATCCCGGTTACCGCCGATACGCTTGAGAGCTTCCTCGGTGAGGATGGCGACACGGGCGGACTGAGTAGCCAGCTTGGCGTTCTCGTCGGACATCCTTGCAGCGTCACTGGCCAGGGCTTCCTTCTTGGCGGTAATCTCCCGGACCAGTTGGGAGGCCCTAGGCGTGTCCGTACCGCCAGAGCGTTTCATCTCTGAAGCATGGGCCTGGTAGAGCCAAGTCAGCCCGTTAGGATCATCCTGAGCGTCCTGAACCCGCACCTGCCAATCCAGCTCAGCGTTCGCCCGTTGCTTCGTCTCGGAGGTCAGAGCCCGTTGCCGGAAGGTCTCAAGCTCATCCTGATCGTAGAAGTCACGGACGATCTGCTGGGTCCCAGGTACTTGCGTATCGAGGAGTCGATCAATGACCTCAAGACCGCCCGGCTGAGAGCCCACAGTGGAGAGGGTATCGCCCACATCCTGAAGGGTATCCGACAGGTCCTTGTAGACTCCTGTTTCGTAACCCACCTTCCACGACTCGACGGCCTGCTCAGCCGCCACATCCACACCTTCCTGCATGGCTTGCGGGAGGATGGCGTTACGGGTGGCTCGATGGAGCACCGTGGCTTGCATCCTGTTCCGCTTATCTGCCGCAAGGGTCTGGTAGGCTGTGAGCGTGGTTAGAGCATTATCAGCGTCACGGAACATCCCATTGGAGAACGCCTCATCTTCAGGGTCAAACCCGAGGGTCCCTGTGATGTCCTTCCGCATATCCTTGAGACGCTTGTGGTAATCCTCCACCGCGATCTGAGAGCCGCTCCGGGTGACTCGCCCTTGGGCATCCATCTCGTCACGGTAAGCTCCACCATCAATGTTCGCAGCCACCTGGTTCTGAACAGCAATCGAGGAGTGGTAACCGTGCAAGTAGCGCAACCGCGCCATCGCCACTGGGTCCTCCTGGAAAGGCACCTGACCCTCTTGGAGAGCCTTGCGGTACTCCTCAGGGGATTTACCCTTCATCCACTGCTCAGCTTTCTTCTCAGATACTTGGCCTTCAACGGCCTGGTTCTGCTTGTAATCAACAGCAGCCCGTTGGGCTACCTGCATGAGGCCCTGGAAGGCTTCTCCCATACCGCTATCTGGGGTTCTACCGGGGACCTGGAGACCCAGACCCTTGGTAGTGAACGGGGTAGGGGCCTTCTCCTGTGGGGCAAACTGCCGCCACATCATGTACGCATTGTTTAATGGGGAAGAAGACATTTAGCCACCTGTGATGTTGCCGGTCTGACCCGTATTGGCACCTGACTGGGCTTGGGCATTCATTGCCCCTGTGTACGAGCCATAGGCTTGGCCTGCTGCTTGACCGAGTTGGAGAAGTTGAGTCCACTTACCGGGTTGTCCTGCCTCGATGTTCCGCTTGACGTTATCGAGGTCATCCTGAGCCCGGAGGCGGTTGGTATCCTTGATCATCAGGGCGTTGGCACGGAGCCGCTGGTAGTTATCCTTGATGGTGTCCTCAGCCCTCAGGTCGGCCCCTTTGGTAATCCGCATGACACGGTTTATGGAGTTCCCCTCGAACCCTGTCTCCAGGGAGGCGACACGGATAGCCGCTAGGTTCTGCATGGAGTTGACCTGAGTGTTCTGGAGGGCCTGAACCGACTGGTCGAATCCTGAGACGGTCTCTAGGTCCACACCCTGGTTCGCGTAGTTGTAGTTCTGGACAAGAGCCTTGACCTGGAGTTTGTAATCCTCCTCCAGCTTCTTCTTCTTCTCCTTATCCGCCTGGCCCCCAACGAAGAGCCCGATGACTGCGCCGATGACTGCGCCCCAGGGACCCCCAACGGATGCCCCCGTAGCGGCACCTGACATCGCGCCATTGAGGGCACCGCCTGACATCTGTGTGTCTGACATAGTGCATTCCTGTGTGAGTGTAAAAAGGGCCCCATGGGAGAATCCCACAGAGCCCGGAGGGTGGGCTTAAATGCCCCTGTTGCGTCTGTTGTAGAAGCCTTCCCAGCCAGCGCCGATGAGGGCCAGCGGGGAGACTCTTTCAGAGATGATGCTTACGGTTGCCCGCTTGGTTTCTGCTTGGATCGGGAAGCGTTTCTCACCGGACTCCAAGGGGAGAACCCCGAGGACGTTCTGACGGCTCCCGAGGAGACGTGAGGTTTGCCGGTAGACGAAAGGTTTCCGACCATCCAGCTCAACCTCAACCTCGAAGGGACCAGCTTCCTGGAAGTTCACCCAGCCGTAACGAATCTGGAGACGGCCTTCATCTTCTGAGGTCATCCCCTGGTCCGTCTGCTTCTTGATGAGGAACTTGGAGAACTGGTACTTGAAGCGGAAGAGCTTACCGATGATCAGGGTTTCACCCCGGACATCCTCGGGAATCAGGAGGTGCCCTTGAGGGGTCTCTTCCAGCTCCCACACACGGCCTTCAGGGCTCACCGCACAGTATGTACAGCCGTCTGCCGGAGCAGCCCCGTAGAGGCTCGCTAGGTCAATTGACGTGACAATGTTGTAGGAGTCATAGGGAGCATCAGCCGGGACCACATAGCGAACCTTGCGGTCCATGTAGAGCCGGTAGGGTTCCTCAGGGAAGTCCATTGTGTTGCGTGTGAACGCCATCTTCTCCAGGTAGGTCCCGGAGGCATTCGAGAGGATGAAGTACATGGTGGGCCCAAAGAACTCAGCAGCCAGTACCCGGTAGCCCTTGAAGCGCCAATGGGACCACGACTGCTGAACGAGCTGGTCATCCATGAAGAGGTACTTGTAGACCCAGAGCTTCTCTTCATCGCCGGTTGAGAGTGCTGTTAGGACATTCTCGGAACTCGATGCGCCCAGCTTGAAGACCCCATTTGGAATGAAGCTCTGGACGTGGGCAGTGACATCACTGGCATCCTTCACATCAGAGACATCCTGAACGGCGTAGAACCGCTTGATACTCGTGAAGGTGGCCCTAGGGGTCGGGAAGAAGATGGAACGGCCAGCCCCAATTGGACGCACGTCACGGCTGTTCTCGAACTCAGTGGTAAGTCCTGCCTTGGCCGTCTTGGCCGAAAACACACCATCGGCCTGGAGCACGAACTGAGCCTGATCAGCGAACAGGACCAGCTCCTCCTTGAAAGGTACGGCGTTCTGGAGGGTGGCCACGCTGCTGTAGCTGATGGCACCGTCGATGGGGTCAGTATCCTCAGCCACCACCACGGAGGCAGGGAAGAATTTGAAGAAGTCCCCAGCGACCGAGAGGATGAAGTTCTCCCCGGCGATCATCCCCAGCCGGTTGCGGAAGAAGAAGACATCGTTGATCCCGACCCCCACGAATGAAGGGAAGGGGTTAGAGTCATCATCACCGGCCCTACGGTGGCCCCAGTCATTGGATCGGAAGGTAAAGGAGCCATTGGCCTCACGGACCAGCACATGGGGCATGGTGGTCTTGGCGATGGTCTTGACCGATCCCGGCTCAGCACATTCACGCCAGAGACGTTCCGACTCGATGTACTGGAGATAGTAATCATCTTCCCCTTGGCCAGGGTCACCGGCCACCTTCACCACGTAGTCCGGGTAGCATTGAGGCGGGAGCTGGTTGAACCGCTGAACGGAGCCCATGAAGCCCACCATGGAGTTCCCATTGAAACCATCCTGAATCTCGATCTTGCTGATCGTGTTCCCCGCTGTAGGGGTCAGGTAGAGCCCAGCGTTCTCCGTCTTGGTGGCGTTCAGCTTGGAGCTGTTGGCAGCCGTGAAGAGCTTGTCGCGGATAGCCCCTGAGTCCACCTGGAGGGAATGCTCAGCGAGTTCGCCATCAGGGGTCGTGTAGGTGATCACCTGGGAGGTGTTGTCAGCGAAGGTGATGGTGATGGTGTACGTCTTACCGTACTGACCTTGCTTGACCCAGATGTACGCCTCATTGGGGCGCACTGGCCAGATATCCGAAGTGTTCTGTTGGACCACCTTTTGGCGATTCACGATGAACGTGTAGTCCGCGATGGTCACGCACCGGATGTCCCTTCGGGGGTCCGCAGTGTTCAGGTAGGGGAACCCCTCAGGGGCGTTGACCACCTTGGGGTTCCCCTGGAGGTCCCACACCTTGAGGGAGTTCTGTTGGACGGCTAGCAGATACCGCTCACCGTTGTCCCTGTTAATCGGGTGGATCAGTGGCTTGTCCAGAGTGGGCCCAGAGAGCCGCGCTACGTGGACCGTTGGGGGCCTCTTGTGGAGACCCTCTACCTCGGAGCTGAAGCCGTTCTCCTGGAAGGCCCCCTGATCGGGGAACCTCAGGATATCCGGCTGCTGGCTCACACCGCCCTTGAGGGACTTGATGGATTGACTGATTAGAGGCATCAGCCCTCCTTAGCGGCTCATGGCTTCGACCACATGCGGGTCAGAATCAAGCTGGTTGTATTGGCCGAAGTCCAGTTCGAACTCCATCAGAGCAGCCCATGCCTCGGACTCATCGGAAGCTGCCTCTATGGCGAGCTCCTGGGCCCCTAGGTAACGCGCTTGGAACTGACGGGTAGCCTTGGCCGTGACGTACTGGCGAGCAGCCTCAGGGAGGTCCTCGAAGGTCAGCAGGCGGACAACCTCAACGGACACCGGAGCGGTGAAGCGATTGGTCTGTTGGCCCAGGCTGTAGAGGAAGCCATCCCGGCGTACCAGGTTGGCCCCGAAGAGCCTCAGCCAGTCATCCCGGTAGACGATCTTCTGGGTATTGCTATCAGCGGTCAGGTTCACCGTTTCGGTGTTCCAGGACCACCCTTTGGTCTGGAGTGTTCGTGACACGCCCTGGAGGATACGCTGAGCATTCAACGCATCTACGTTGGCTTCGTCCTCCAGGGAATTCAGTGGGGACTCACCCACAATGGAGATGATCGAATTGATCGCATCCATCTGAGTGGCAGGGGTAATAACCATTTGTGGAATCCTTTGGGTGTTACAGGCAGTCGTGCAGGACTCGGGAGGGAGGAGCCACTGGAGCGCACATGGCGGGAGCCCAAGGGAGAATCCAAAGGACTCCCAGATGGTTACTCAGGGGTGAACAGAAAGAGCCCTCTCGGGAGGGCCCACCAGGAATTCCTCACGGACTATGCACCGTTCCCTTTCGAGGGGGAGTGGGGGACTTAGGAAAACCTGCGCTATCTAGAATCGCCGGGTGGAACTTCCTCGTCAGGTAGTCCACTGGGTCCTCCAGAGAGGGCTCTTTCAGGGTGTAAGGAGGAGCTCCCCGAAGGGAGCCCCAGGAGCCTTACGGAGTACCGCTGCCTTCCAGCAGAGCGACGTACAGCGGCTGGGTTGCGGCCAGCATCTCGGCGCTTGGAGCGGTAGTGTTCAGCAGGATTGCCGACTCAGGACGAAGGCCACCGTGACCCATGGCGTACTTGCCAACGATCATGTCAGCCTGGTACTCGATACGACGAGCACGTTCCATGGCCAGGTCCTTCAGCTTCACAGTACCAACAGCGGTGCGGTGCATAGCTAGACCAACAGCGGTAGCGTCAGCTACGTGAGTACCTTCAGCACCGCCATCCAGGAAGTGAGGGGCCTCTACGATTTCAAAGCCAGCCCAGCGGATGACAGTGCCACCAGCGGTATCAGCAGTGCCCGGAACAACGAAGTTGCCAGCGAATGGGCCGAGTGCCAACAGGATGGCGCTGATTACGTCCGGGTCAGCGTAGAAGGTACGTTCGTCTTTCGGGACGCGGAGCTTGGCCATACGGCTACGAGCAGCGATCAGGGCGGACAGGACCAGGCGACCGAAGTCGGCGGTGATAGCAGGGGCACCCACGCCGATCACGCCACCAGCACCTAGACCAGCAAGGTTCTCAGATGCCTTGGCGATAGTCATGCCTTCGGCCAGAACAGCACCGTCAGCAGCCAGAGCCAGCGACTCACCCAGTTGGGTAGCGTAAGGAGCGCGTACATCGTAGTGGTTCATGGCGTCGTCAATGTCAGTGATCAACACGTCAGAGGTCAGCAGGCCATCAATGGTGATGGTCTTTTCCATGTGGTTGATCTTGGTACGCTGGTCGTCCAGGTTGTTGCCCGGAGCCAGGTACTTTGCAGTGCCACGGCCAATGACCGGGAAGCTAGCCGATTTGCCGTTAGCAATGGTGCGAACCATATGGCGGTTCATGGTGACGGTAGCTTTCTCGAAGGCAGTCAGGACTTCACCTGAGAAGACCTTCATAAACAGGGCGTTGCGATCACCAGTGCCATTGATTTGACCAGGTGCAGCGACAGTAGTAGCCATTGATTGTGTTTCCTTGGGACGAGTTTATGGGCGGGGCAAGACCCTAGAAGAGGCCCCTTGGGGAACAGCAGGTGGAACTAGAGGAGCAGCTAGATCAGAAGTTGGAAGCGCCTACACGGGCCATCACTTCGTTGGTGTAAGCGGCATCACGGCCATAGCGTTTGTCGCCCATAGCCTTGGTCATCTCGGAGGTGTTCTTGAAGCCCTTCACCGGGGCGGCAGGTGCCACAGCACCCTTCAGAGCCTTGTTGGCTGTGCCATACTTGGCCTGTTGCTTGGCCTTGATGGCAGTCAGCGAGAGACCGATCAAGCCCATGTCACCGGACTCGATAGCCTTATCGAAAGCGTCAGCTTCCTTCTGGGATAGGTTGGTCTTAGCGAACTGGAGGAGGCTGTTGAATTCCTTCTCACCACCCACGAGACCCTGAACCTCAGCGATGAACTTCTGTTCCACCGCCACTTGACCAGCGATGTAGCTGTTAACGAAGTTCTCGCTATAGCCAGCAGCAGCCAGCTTCTCACGGGACTCCTTGGAGATATCCCCAGTGCTCTGGTATTCATCAGCCAGGGCGTCAAAGGAGATTCCCGCAGTGGAGAGCTTGTCCGAGAGTTCCTTATCGGATGCCTGACGGGTCGCCAGTTCTTCCTCAATGGTTTGCTCGGGTTTCTCTTCAGGGGTTTCCTCTTGAGTTTCCTCAGGGGACTCCTCTTCGGGTGTACCTTCGTCAGGCTTCTCAGCAGCTTCCAGAGCAGCAGCCACTTCTTCAATGGAGCCGTTACCAGTTGAGAGTTGGACGGTCTCAGTGCCCCCCGATTGGGTCACAGTACCGGACTCCTCATGGGAATCTTCAGGTGTCACGGCTGGGCCGTTGGGTTGTTGGGACATTTGAGGTGTCGCTCCTTACATGGTGGGTTGCATTGGTTGGGTAGCTTGGGCGGTTGCACCGGCCTGAATCACTTGGGCGGCTTGTGCTTCCTGTTGCTCTGCTGCGACCTCTTCATCCGTCTTGATGAGCTCAGCGGTATCAACGCCAAGGGACATCCCGACACGGGCAATGAGGTTGTTGATCTTGAGGCGGGCCCAGGCTTGCTCACCAAGGGCTTCGATGGTCTGGATAAACTGGACCAGTCGATTCAGGTCATAACCACGGCCAAGGGCATCCACCCCGGTAATCACCGTGGGCTCTACGAGACCGTCCGGTAGATCAGGGATAGCGTTCTGCGCCATGAGCTGGGTTGTGATACGGCGAATGAGGGGGAGCTGAAGCTCTTGAGTGAGGATCGAATAGATTCCTCCTAAAGTGTCCTCTAACTCCCGAGCCACATACCGAATCTCTTCAGCAGTGACCCGCTCGCCACTCCGCTGGACCGCAGAGTTGAGCATGAAGGCGTAGCTCAGGCGGGACTCGATACCGTCAGCGGTGGCTTTCGCTACCTGCATATCGGCGTACTTTTCGAGCTGCTTGGCTTTGATATCTTCATCACGACCAGCGACATAGGAGCCACTGGTGGCCTTGTTCAGGCGGCGAACCTGGGTGATCCCATTGGGGTTCACCAGCCAGATAACCTTGGAGGCAATCATGGCCATCTGGACGATGGACTTGGAGAGGCTTTCGAGAGACTGGAGGTCTCCCTTGTACTCCTCAACGAAGCCCCGACCGTAATGCTCCCCGTCGATCTTGGAGAGCCTCACTGGAATCCATGGGGATTTCCCAGCGGGGTAACTGTTCTCTGTGCCTGCAACCCGTTCCTCAGCAATTTCCTGGTAGGACTGCCATTCGGAGCCGTCCCAGTAGATGTGCGTGTAGACCTCCACGGGAGTGTTCGGGTCAGTGCCCGTTTCAGAGCTGGCCTTGCGGAGCTCCTCAGGGAGGGAGGCACGGGATAGGTTATCGACCGCAACGATCTGGAGCACATTGCCCAGGCCATCACGTTCAACGACATAGCGGTTTAAGCGGTATAGCTTGATTCCACCCTCTTCTGGAGGAAGGAAAAGGAGACAGTTGCCAGCACCTACCAACTGCTTCAGGGCCTCGAAGAGCGTGACACGCATCCCCGAACCCTCGAAGTATTGCAGTACCGTCTTCTCCATCGCGGCCAGGCCCTCATCGAGCTTGGTCCGGGTCCCATCACCAGAGCCGACTTTAGCGGCTTCTTCCATGCCCAACTGGAAGCGAAAGAACGCCTCATTGGGTGGGAACATGGCGAGCATGAGCTTGGATGACAGGTTGTTTACCCCACGGGCCCCAACGGATTGGAAGGGGGTGGTGTAATCAGTACCACCGTCATCGGAGCTCTTTGGGAACAGCGAGGGGATCGTCAGGAGTGCACAATCTTCAGCACGCTTGACGTAGGGTTGACGGTCGTTTTCGAGACGGGTGTAGGTGGCTTTGGCTGACTCCTGTGGCTCGAATGAATCGGCCATTCAGGACTCCTAGACGTTAGCGCCGGTCCCAGCCCCCGAGACATTCCCGCCTGTGCGGTTGATCTTTAGGGAACTCTTACCGCGCTTTCGAGCGATTGCAGCCGAGGTTTCGTCCTCGACCTCTTTTGACTTTTCAGCATCAGGGCTCTCGATGAGCTGAGAGGCAGCTTGGTTCTCCACTTCTGGAGCCTCGTTGCTTTTCTCTTTCTCGGCGTGAACCCCCACTTTCAAGATGCGGTCACCAATGCTGAACTTGGAACCGTGGTCGAGGACCTTCTTGATAATCTTAGATGCGCCCCCCATTAGGGTGCCTCCATCACGAATGTCTTGAATGGGATGAAGCCCGCCTTGCGATAAGCGTTCTCCAGTTGTTGTTGATCAACCGCCATGGCTCCCGCAGCTTCCACCACGCTTACCATCCCGGAGTCCACAAGTCCCCTGAGGACCCATGCGGCTGCTCGTGAGACACCCCTGCCGGTTCCCTTGGGGGTCGTCGTCAGGCATAGCTCGTGGGCTGCTGTGAGGCTCTGGTTGTACCAGGTAGGGCCAATGCCGAAGAGGAGTCCCCCTAGGAGGTCCCCTGAGTCAGCATCAAGGAAAGCGATCAGGCCGAGGCCGTCTTCCCAGACCTTGGAGGCTTTCAGGTAGGTCTCCAGGGTGTCCTCAAAGGACGCCTCACGGATGACCCTGAGGGAGCTCCCCTGGTGGAACTTCCAGCCATGGGCGTGGATCAGCTTTGCGGTTTCCTCATCCTGGACAAGGCGGTAGGTCATCCCAAGACCGGCGAGGACATCAGAGGCGCTCTGGCTGATTTCAGGATGGGGTTGAATTTCCATAGTTCGCACCTTGGGTAGCAGCAAGGGCGCTTGCAGCAGAGTTAAGGCCAATCTTCAGGGATGCCTTGCCGCGCTTCTTAGCGCCTTTACTAAGCACCTGATCTTCATCCTCGTTGCTACCCAGGGAACGCTCCGTGAGGGCCTCAGGGGCTTGCACGGGGCTGGATGCTGGGAGCTGAACGGCGGGAGTCTTGGCTGGCTCCTGAAAGAGTGAGCCTGTTAATAGACCCATCAGGACTCCTTGAATTGTTGTTCGCGGTAGACGGAGCCAATGTGGTCCATCACTTCGCGGATGCCCCGGAGGTAACCCAAGTGGGTCTCAGGGCTGGAACCACTCTTCGCTTCGGTATCAGCAGAGAGGAGTTTGTTGATGTTAAAACGGGACTCCAGGTAGCGGAGGTGTTGGCGTGTGAACGTTGGGGCCTTATCGACCTCATCCAACAGCTCAGCTTCAAGGGAGTCCTCCATGAATACGTTCATTGGGACCCCTGTGTGGTCTGGTTCTAAAGTGTCATGTAACTAACGCTTGCTTTGGAATGCAGCCAACTGGAGAGCAGCCATACGGGCTTTCCTAGCTGACTTACGGGGTGCCTTGCTCACAGGACCATTCTGGCTAGGCTGGTCTGCGATTAGCAGTGCAAGCAGGGAAGCCCTGAGAACCCTCTTATTGAGGTCATTCATTATCCGATCACCTTGGCTTTGATCCGCTGGAGTACCGAGGGAGGCTTCTGCTCAAAGTCGTTGCAGAGAGCGCCTTGGCGGTGGAACTCACAAAGGTACGGACCACGTACCTTCCGCAAACCCCTAACATGGTCGGTGTACGGGACACCACTTGCGCGGCAGAACGCATCACCCCATTGCGTGAAACGATGTTTACAGTCTGTGCAATACTGACTCATACGGCCTCCTTAGGAACCCAAGGGATCACCTTGCGAGTCTCAAAGGACCACTCACTGGAGCGGCAGATGCGTGCGACCTGAGCCTGAACGAGGGCATACGCCTCATCCTTACCGGCCTTCTTGAAGCAGCTCACCACGGCATCCCAAAGGGTCTCTTCGGGTTCCAGTGGGCGTTGCTTCCACTCGCTCACCAGTTGACCCTTGCGGGGGCCTGACTTCATCTCACGTTCTACCTGGTGCCACACCCAGGGTTCCTTGAGGAACGCCTCAGCAGTCCCAGCGCCCATGCCAGGGCAACCACCGTAGCCATCTGTGGTGTCCCCCATGAGGGTCTGGTAGAGGTGCCAGTAGTCGGCTTCCTCTTCGCTGATGGTGAAGAACTGACGGCGTAGGTAATCGTAGAACTCACCAGGGATCGTCTTGAAGTCCTTGTCACCGGACACGATGATCTTCCGACCCTTGATCATCTTCGAGGTGGCCCAGATACCCAGGATGTCATCACCTTCGAGGGTGGGGACCTGGAGGGTCTCGTAGGTTTCCTTCACACGATCACGGACGTGGTAGTAGCAGAGTGGCTTGCGCTTCTCCTTCCGGTTCCCCTTGTAGGTCTCCAGGATGGACTTGCGCCAGTTGACCTCATCGGTGAACGCAACGAATACCCGAGGGTCCTCTTCGAGTTCCAGGCGTTCGGAGACCTCCATCACCAGCTTCTCGATGTTGATCTTGAAGAGGCTGTAGGCTTCATCGGGGTCACTGTGGAGCGTCCAGAAGTCACCCCAGTTGATTTCCTGTTCGGCGGCAGTGGTGGCCATGTAGAGGGCCATATCACCGTCGATTAGGAGGGCTACTTCACTGTTCGCATTCCGCATAGACCACTTCCTTGGTCGTGATGACCTTCTCGATTTCCTTACGGACGATGGTCACCGACTCCACGTTGTAGAAGATGCCTGCGCGGAGGTACACCCACGAGACTTTGCACCACAGGTCACCCTCAGGGGCTTCCGTGGATCGCTCAATAGGAGGGCAGAAGATCAGCGGGGCAGCAATGCGGGTCAGGCCCACCGGCTTCGGCCGCTCAGCATTCTTGAAGCTGAACCCTTGGGAGGCCAGCCAGTCACGCAGTTCGGTTTCGGTGAGGTTCTGAGGGAAACCCGAAGGGGTCTCCTGAGGGGTGGCCACGGGGGCCGGTTCAGCTTTCTTGCGGGCCATTACGCCTCCATGGTCATAGGTGCTTCTTGACCCTCAACCATGGCGAGACCTGTGGAGGTCACACACCAGCGGTCACGGGCTTTGTTGTCGATCACCGAAGAGATGTGTCCACGGGAGGCAGCTTCAGCGATCAACCCAGCGTGCTTCCGGGAGAAATCCGATTGGAAGCTCTGGGGGTTCAGAAGGATGTGCCGAAGCACTTTGAGATAGGCATTCATGCGGACAGGTACTTGAGGAGTGCAGCCACCCCCAGCACCGGGATAACGACTGAACTAACGCACGCTGCAACGAAGCAGGTAACGAATATCTTCTTCATGGGTCACCTATTGGTGGGAGATGGCGAGCTTGTCCTGGAGACACTGGAGGGCATATAGCGACTCCTCCGGGAACTCCTGGGCAAGCAATTGGTTGAACCCCCACAGGAGGGGCGAGAGGGATTCCTTCAGGGCTCCTTCAGGGATATCCGTATGAATCTCCCACAGGGCTCCCGCAAGGGTCGGCACAGGACCACTGAGGGTCATCTGGGCTTTCCCCTCGGGCTGAGGGCGAATCGAGATAAGGTGGAAGGGGAGCAGGGAAGGGAGGTGGGTCAGTTGGTGAATGTCGAAGGTAACCTTGACGGACACCGAGAGACCCCTGAAGAGACCAACAGCGGGGCACTCCATGATGGCCTGGGTGATCAGATAGGTGTGGCCTTTGTCAGCGGTGAACTGAACGGCTCTACGGGCCTTATCGGATACGCCTTTGGAGTCTCTAAGGAAGCGGCCACGAGAAGCGGCCACGAGTTGGAAAGGGTTCACTTCTGGTTCAGCCATTGCGCGTACTTCTTCTTGGCCTTGCGTTGGTCAGCGAGAGCCAGCAAGGGCATCACTGGGACGAGGAGGGGGATCAGGATGAGGAGCCCAAAGAGTCGGCGGAAGCCCATGAAGATTTCCACCAGGCCACCCCACCAGTTGGTCAGGCACATCAGCCAGTTGGTGGTGCAGAAGGAGGCGTGAAGGAGGGTCTTGTAGTCCTGCTTTAGGCGGGTCCCGAAGGGGAGGCTGGCGTTGAGCTTGAGGGTTGCGATCTGGCGGGGAGTCATTGCTGACACCACACTGCTCCAAAGAAAGCCCCTGCCAGGAAACACAGTGCCATTGCAAATTGAGGGTCCATCAGCGGTATTCCTTATGAGGCACGTTGCCGCCCTTCCCGCAGACCCACAGGGTCACCATGGGAATCAGGTTGATGCATACGCGACGATTGAAAGATGAGTAGTGGAGGCCCAGCCAGAGGCCACGAGGGTTAAAGAGGAGACCTGCTTTCATCAGTAATCCGCCTCTGTCTTATCGAAGCGAGTCCCCTTGTAGCGCGGCTCCCTAAGGAACCCCTCAGGGGTCATCCGCATGGCTTCCACTTCGATGATCTTGCCGATGATCTGCCAGGGCCTTTGCAGCCAGGCGGTACGCTGAGCGAAGTCTCCACCGGCTACGGGGATTTCATGGAGGGCTCCATCGGGAGTCTGCCAGCGACACATGAGAGACCCGGCCATGCCTGCCATCTTGCCCACACCTTCCTTGACGCCTACGACTTCAAGGTCTTTGGTAATGAACTGTTTGATACGCATGATCCGGTGGTCCCGCTTACCGGCTTCCCAGGTTGCGTGAGGGTCCCTGAGGATGATCCCTTCGCCACCACGGGCGAATATCCCGGAGGCGATCTGAGTGGCCCCCTGGGTGTCGTTCAAGAAGCAGGGAGGGACCCGGACCGGCAGACTTTTAAGGAAGCTCCAGGGGAGAACCTCCGAATCACGGGCGATTCGATCCATGTACTCCACAGGGGAGGAGCCGCTTATAAATTCGTCTTGATTCAGGATGTCGTGGATCACCAGATGGAGATAAGGGTCCTGCACCGACCGAAGCCGCACGGAACCCGAGGTCTCACCGACCGACGCGTACATACCTTCTTCAGGTAGATACTTCAGTAGCTCGCCAACGATCACGAGCTGTTTGTCTACCCTCAGCATGTGGAGGTTGTTGCAGAGATGGCAGGCCGAATAGATCGTCTCACCAGTCCGGGTGAACGCCCTCCAGTAACCCTCAAGGAACAGGAAGAACGCAAAGACCCCATCGAGCTTCTCAGTGATGTGGTACTGCTTCCCCTCAGGGAGATTCTTTGGGCTGACATCCGAGAGGTCTTTCACCTTCTGAGCCAGCTTGTCAGGCTTACGCCCGGTGAGCCGGGTCAGCGTGTTCTTTTCCACGGAAGTCATCGCGGTTACTCCATAAGGGGTCTAAAAGGATTCGGGTAGCCATCACGAAGGAGGCCACTAGGAACAGAGCCATAGGGCCTCCTGTGTGGTGTGGTTCTAAAGTGTCCTGAAACTGGTTAGTGGCAGGAGAACCAGGACTCACCGATCTTCGCTTCGGTATCGAGGCGGACCTTGAACTGGAAGAACTCCTCGGTATCCCGCATGGCCTGCTGAGACTCACGGGCAACAATCTCCGCAATCTCAGGGGCCCTACAGGCAACCTGAATTTCATCGTGCACCCACGCCATGTAGGCGAAGTCACCGTCCCAGCCGTGCTTGAGGCCCAGCTTGATCAGGCGTCTCTCGGTCTCCACGATCCACTTCTTGCAGATGAGGGCACCGGCTGACTGGAGGAGGGTGTTGGGAGCGGAGTGGGGTGAGCGGATGTGGAGCTTGCGACCATCGAGACCCATCAGGTAGCGGCGCTTCCACTTGATCTTCTGCTCCTTGCCGACCCATTCGGAACTCTCAACGAGGACCTTCTGAATCGCGTCGCGGAGCTTCTTGATGCCAGGGGTTTTCTTTAGGAAGCTCTGCATGAGCTTCTTGCCGATTTCCTTCTGGTGCTCTGGGGATGACAGGGGTTCTACGATGGAGCCGATCTTCTGGGCACCTGCTCCGTAGAGGAATGCATCGTTGTGTTCAGGAGAGGTCGCTAATCTCTCCCCGCCTTTCGGCAGCTCATAGTCGCCTATGAGACCAGACTATATCTTCACCCTATCTCTAGGGGCTGTGCGCTTCGAGCCGCTTGGCTCTACTCCCTTGCGGGATAGTCGTTACACTTTCAGATAATCCACGGCCCGTTGGAGCACTTCTGGGGAATCCTTGAGGAGTCCGAGTGCTCGATTGCAGTTATGGCAAAGGAGACCGCGTACACGCTTGGTTGCATGGCAGTGGTCTACAACGAGTTTCGTTTTGTGATGAGCAGCCATTAGGAAGCCCTCACCACGGCAAATCCGGCACTTCCCCTCCTGCTCTTCCAGGCGAGCTTCATACATCGCCAACGTGATCCCGTAGTTCCGCATGAGATACCGGGTCACCACCATCCTGTCCGCACAGCTTTGGGAGCATGCGAGATGGGAGGGCGCTTTGGGAGAGAAGAGGGTTCCGCACTCTCGACAAGGTTTGTCTTTGAAGAAACCTTGAGGGTACTTGGAAGGGGTTGCCGTCATCTCTGACTGGCGGGTGTTTCGGATTAGATGAATTTGGCACCTCCTATGGAGGGCCGTGGATTGTCCGCTTAGCTCGGTATTGCCTCAGAGAGGGTTCCACCGAGTTCACACAGTTTTAATCGAGGGGTCTCCCCCAAGTCATCCGTCTATTCAGATGAAGGTTTTAGCGTTGTCCCTTGTAGGGAGCCCCGCAGCATTCTGGTTGACCGTATGGATGTCCCCGTTGAGGACAATCTCGGCATACTCACCAGCATCGAAGGGGAACATGAAGTGGGCAAGGCAACGGAGCTCCAGACCGGAGGCGTCGATACCCACCTGGACCCATCCCTTGGGAGGCCCAAAGAGGGCCCGGAACTCAGCACCCCAGCCACCAGCGAAGCCCCACAGGACCTCCCCTTGTTTATTCTTGGAGACCGAGGGGACCTGAGCCATGTTTGGGTAGCTGTGGGTGGCTCTCCCGGTGACTGCGCCGTTGGTATTCACATAGCCGTGGATACGGCCTTGGTCACTCACCAGCTTGAGCCAGGCGTTGTCGCCTTCAGCCAACTGCCCAATCCGTTTCTGGATGGTCAGGTACTCAACCACGAGCTTGGCCTCAGGGAACTCCAGGGCGTCGAGCGTGGATTCATCTACCTTCGGTTGGCCCGTATCGGTGAACTCCGTGGGGACCCACCCCATGAGCTTCAAGCAACGCCCGATGTGGGCCCTTGAAGAGGGGTTGAAGGTGATGTGGGTGACAGGGGTGTACGGTGCCCCTTCGATGTAACCGAAGCGGCTGTTGGATCGCTTGGGGGTCTTAGGGGTCTTCCCTTCGTACCAGCTCCCGAAGGTCTCCACGAGGGAGGCTTCAAGTTCTGCCCTACGGGCCCCGAGCTGGGCGTAATACTCAACGGCCTTCTTCTCATCGAAGGGGAAACCATTGCGCTCCTGCTGGGCCATGAGCCAGGTGACATCGTGTTCAAGCTCGATGGCGGTACTTGGGTATGCCTTGGACCGGAGGAGCTCGTACAGCTTGAGGGTGACCTGAACGTCCTGAGCGCAGTAATTCAGCATCTCTTCCGAGAACTGAGCCCATGCGTCTTCGGTGTCAGCCGCGTAGGTGCCCTTGAGAACCCCCAGGCGGTAACCCCAGGCTTTCAGCGAGTGAGACGCGAAGAGTTTCCCTGGGAGAACCCCTGTGCGGAGGAGGCGGGTGTCCTGGAGTTCCAGGCTGGAGAAGATGAGGCGGGACACCACGAGGGTGTCATAGGTACGGGCGGGGTTCGGCTTGAACCACGGGAACACTTTCTGGATGGCGGGGACGTCATACTTAATGACATTGTGGCCCCCGATCCGGTACGGGCCGTCCTGCTGGATTTCCTCCGGGGTTGATTCTTCCCAGGAGGCATCCATGAGTTTACGGAGACCCTTCTCCACGTTGTCCGGTCGGTAGCGCCAAGTGCGCCCCGAGATGGAATCCGTGATGACCAGGCAGTGAAGCCGGGTGATGGTGTCAAGCAGCCCGTCCGATTCGATATCGAACAGGAGCATGGGTTACCTCAGATGAACGGGTCCACGGGCTTCGCGATGGCCCGGACAAACCACATGAATCCCTGCTGGAGATTGGTACGAGCAAGGGAAAGGTGGCGCTGGTCAACGCCTTCGATTTCAGCGATCTGCTTGAAGAGTTCGCCTGCATCCGCTTCGAGGGCCTTGATGGAGTTCATGCCGTCGATTTCCGCCTGTGAAAGGTCGCGGTATCCCTTGATCTTCTTGTGTTGGTTATCCATTACTTCAATCCTTTAGCAATCGCGTAGGCCCTGACGGCCCGATACATGACCCCACGCTTCCACCGGGGAACCCCGAGGACCTCCATGCAAGCCCCAAATATCTGGTCAGCGAGGAGCCTGGAGCAGGGCGCTGGGATGCCTTGGAGGGTCAACCGCTTGTGGCGGCAGAGGTAGTCGTGGATCACAGCGGCCTTCGCGTATTCACCCCAAGGGGATAACACGGACCAGAAGGGGCGTGGGATGGTGGCTCCGTCACAGACGAAACCGTAAGGGACCGTGATGTAGGTCCCGGAGTTACCGAGGTAGAAGGTGATCGGCTGTTGAATTTCCCAGAGCTCAGGGCCCACCCACTTGGCCACGATGGGCCCGGCGAAGGAGCTCATCGGGAACCCTCATGGATACTCTCCCAGTCGAACTCCAGGCGATAATCCGGGTACTTCGCCAGCATCCGGTCAACGCGCTCCTTGAGTCTCTTGGCGGTCTCCTGGGTGCGAATCAGGGTGATGCACTTGTTGGCGTGATCACTCAGGAAGGTCTCTGTGGTGAACCACTTCGCACCGTCATAGACGGCTTGGTTGATACCGAAGTCGAAGCTCTGAAGGAGGCTCACTGGATGCGCGCTAGTAACCCAGATGATGTTCACTTCGAGTCCGTCAGGGGTGATCCACCAGTCAATGGCGTTCAGTCCACGGTCACAGAGCTTGCTATCGGTGTACCCGAGGTAGCAGCCACCGTGAGGGGTCCAGCCTTGTTTCTTGAGGACGGCCTTGAGGAGAACCCGCATAGCCGGTGGTAGGTCAGTCCAGAAGTCCAAGTCTTTGGTCTGTTCTGGTTTGCCTGCGTAGAGGTCCCTTAGGGCACCCCCAGCGAGCATCAAAGGTTGACCCAGGAGGGTGCTTAGGTAGACCTGAACGGCCACCCAAGCGGGAGGGAGGGAGGGGAACATGAGGAGGTCCTTGTGGGCCCTGTTAGAAGCCCACGGATGCGGCAGTTGGATCGTCCCCGAGGTCATCACCGTCTGGGTCGTAGCCAATGCGTTCTGAGAGGAGACCCGTCACTGGGTCATAGGAGAGGTAGATCACCTTCCCGGTTGCTTGCCCGGTGAAGCGATCCTTGAGAATGCGGAAGGTGGTGGTCTGAGCCTTCACAGGGTCAGGGTCCTGCTGATTTCGCTCCAGGCCGAACATGAAGAAGGACCAGAAGCCAATCGCTCGGGACCCCTTGAAGTGCCTGATCATTACCCGGCCACCTTCCTCGTGGGGTTTCCCCTCGGGGGTACTCAGGTGGCTGATCAGGTGAATGATGATCCCGAGGCGCTTGGCCAGGGATGCAACGGACTCCATGAGAGTCTCCAGGGATTCCTTCTCATTCGAGGGGTCTGCCAGAGCTGTCAGGTGGTCTACATAGAAGAGGCGGATACCAAGGGCCTGAGCCATGTAGGCAATCTTGGCCTCAATGGTTTCCCATTCGGTGCCTCCAAAGGAGTCATAGAGGGTGACCTGATCGCCTATCGAATCCAGGTGTTGGTCAAGCTCCTCTTCGGTCCAGCCATCATCAGGGACGTGGAACCGCTTACCTGCCATCTTCCCGGCGATACGCTTCCCGGTCTCAACGATGTCCTGTTCCAGGTAGATAACGCCCACCTTCTGGCCCAACTCGGTGATGTCGAAAGCCATCTGCTGGGTGAAGAGGTCGGTCTTGCCTACACCAGTACCGGCACCGAAGGTATACACCTCACCCCAACGACGCCCATAGGTGAGCTTGGTCAGGGTAGGGAGGAACCACTGGAGGCCCACCTCGGGCTTCTCTTTGATCCTTGAACGAATCTCGGAGATGTTCACAAGGCCATCCGGGCGGTACGTCTTGGCATTCCAGATGGCTGAGATGACATCCGCACCACGGCCCTTAAGGAGACACTCGTTGGGGTCCTTCAGGGGCAACTCAGCGATCTTGCAGCGTCCCGGTGGGAACAGCTCAGCGCATTCCTTCATGGCGTCCCTACCGGGATCATCCATGTCGAACATCAGAATGATTTCCTCGAACTTGAGGAGCCACTCGATGTTCTCAGCGAGAGCCTTGCGGGCCCCATCGGCACCCGTAGGGACCGACACAACTGGCCACTTGTGGCCTTGGAGCTGGGAGACCGTGAGGGCGTCAATCTCTCCCTCGGTCACCACCACCTTCTTACCGCCGTCCTTCCACAGCCACATGCCATAGAGGTACTTGCCGATCTTGCCGGTGGTGAAGAAATCCTTATCAGCGAAGCGGACCTTCTGGGCCACCACGGAACCTGACTGGTCCCGGTAGTTGGCGACCTGGGCCCACTCTGGACGAGGGGAATCCTTCCGCTTCACTTTGCCGATGTGGTAACCCCACTTCTGGCAGGTTTCGGCGTTGATGTTACGGGCCTTCAGGGCCTCCACAGAGCCCTGGTATTCGTCCATGGGGATAACCCCCTTGGCCGCTGGCTTTGACTCACGAGGGGAGCCGTTGGAGTCCCCTGGGGTGGTCTTGCCGCAACTGAAGCAATGACAGTGCCCATCGGAGTAGTGGGCATTTGCATCCGAGGACCCACAATCGGGGCACTCGGCTTTATAGAGGAACTCCGACTCTTCACGTTCGTGAGTCATGGGGTTTCCTACAGGGGATTCTTCTTGAGCCAGGCAGCTACGTCGAAGCTCGGGCAAACCTTGGTCCACTCGTTCGGAGTGATCCGACCGTCACCGTTGAGGTCCGGGGAGAGGTCCCGATGACCCACGATGCGGGCAGTCGAGTAGCGGGCTTTGAGTTGCGAGAGGATGACCCGGAGGGTGTCCCACTGGGCCGGGGTGAAGTTGTCAGCGGGTTTGCCTTTGGCATCGACCCCACCGACCATGCACACACCAATGGAGTTGGCATTGTGGCCAGCGACGTGGGCCCCAATCTCGGATTCCCGGCGTCCGGTTTCGAGGGTGCCGTCACGGCGAATAACGAAGTGGTAACCGATGGTCACGAAGCCGCGCTTGAGGTGCCACTGGTTGATTTCACGCTTGCCAATATCGGCGGTGCCCGTTGCGGAGCAGTGAACCACGATGAGGTCCGTGGAGGTCCTGTCCTTCAGTCGAGGAGAGGTCATTTGGAGGCGTCCTTCTTCGGACGTAGTGCGGGATGGAGCGGTTTCTTGGGCTCAGCGAGCCACTCTTCAGGGACGCTCTTCTTGGCGTACTTGAAGCCGTTCTTTTCACACCACATTGCGTAGGTGGTTGGGGAACCCTTGTAGAGCTTCGTCTGGGGGTTGCTGAAGACAAACCGCACGTCCAGGTCAGGGTATTGCGCCTTGATCAGGATGTGCTTCTTACGGTCGTCAGAGTCGAAGAGACCCTTGGACTCGATGATGATGTTGTTCTTCAGAACGAAGTCAGGGGTGTACTTGTGGTCTGAGGCGGGGACGGAATAAGCCAGGTAGTAGGCTTCAAAGGGGACCTCAGGGCCCAAGGCTTTCGCGATGGTCTCCTCAAGTCCCGAGCGGTATCTAGCGGGTTGATTCCCAGGCTTGATACCGCGTTTGAATCCGGTGGATCGCGCCTTAGAACTGGGGGCGGTCATCACCATAGGAATCGGAGTCCTGCTCGTCGTCTTCGTCCCGGTCTTCAGCATCGAACCCGGCGTTGTCTACTTCGAAGTCACCTTCATCATCGTCATCGAAGCCGAAGGAGCCAGCGTTACCGCCACCACCCGAGAACTCGACCAGCTTGAGAATCTTCACGCCACGGATGCGTAGGGTGACACCAGCGCCCAGGAGGGCGGTGAAGTACGGGGAGACGTAGCAGGAGATGCGTGCAACGGTGCCTGTGCCGATCTTCAGATCAGCAGTCAGGCCCTTGCCCTTGGCATCGAACAGCGGAATCTTGCGCTGGACAACTTCCTTGGTCTTCTTGTCGGTGTACGAAGCCTTGGACTTGAAGTTGAAGATCACGTAGTCCTTACCGTCTTCTTCGACTTCTTCAACCGGGAGCTGGGCTTCCTTCACGCGCTTACCGGAGCCCTTCTTCTTGGACTCCGCTTCGGTGATCTGACGCTCCAACTCTTCCTGCTGGACCTTCTCGATCAGCTCCAGGAACGCTTGAGCTTCAGCAGCAGGAACCTTCAGCTTGGTCTTGTAGACACCAGCCTCATCGAACTTGGTGTCAGGCTTGATGAGGGTTGGGTAGATGAGGGTGCCCTTGGGAGCCACTGCCTCAACGTTGTTGTTCTCGTAGGCCATTTAGGCACTTTCCTTTTCGTATCTGAAGCGTTCCTCCATGGCTTCCAGTTGGGATTCAGCAATGCCGAACTCCATTTGGAGCGCCATAGATTCGCTTGGGGGTAGGTAGCCGAGCTGTTGCACGGCATGTTTAACGCGGGAGAGTGGGGACGCCGGAAGGGCCCCCGAGGGTGTTACTTGAAGGAGGCTCATTGGGAGTCTCCTATAACTAAGAAGTAGCCTGGAACGTGCTGGGCTTTCCACATCAGCGCCGCGCCACTGCTCCTGACAACTTTGACTATCTCAGCGAACCGTTCAAACTGGACATCAGCGTGCATGTAGGGCCCTTGGTTCCCATGACGCAGGGTGAACTCAAGCTGCTTATAGAGCCTGTTGGGACCCACATACCTGTACAGCGTGGGCTTCGGGGCTTCAGCCTTTGGGGCCTCCACAGAATCCACTTCCTGGTACTGCTTGAGGATCGCCGCTAGGCCACCCTTAGGTGGGCGGTTGTCGTTCAGCTTGTCTACCGAAGCGGCGTCCAGGAGGATTCCCATGCAAGCCCGAGCGTGGCCCAGGTGATGCGCTTTGGATTCCTCATCAAGGTCTTCACCTTCCCACCACAGTTGCATGTGACGGAGAGCGGCGTGGTAGTACACGGAGGCGCTTACAGCATCCTTGCGCCAGTTGGCGGTGCCATACTTCTGTTCACCCAACTTGAGTGCCATGGCCTCGTGAGCCATAGCGACCGGGGAGACCAGGCCCATGGGGACCTTCTTCTCACCGTGGAGGGTCTTTGGGTTTCCGTCTGGGTAGGCCATCAGATAGCCCTCGACGGGGTGTAGAAGCCAAAGAGGGTCTTGGCGTAGTCCCAGAGACCAGCCAGCTTGCTCTTGCCTTTACGGGAAGCCCGCTTGACCTCAGCCTTGGCTACCTCAACGGTGCCCATCTGGACGCTAAGGGTCACCGGGCGGAAGCTCAGCGCCTTTACATAGTCAGCAGGGGTAACCGCGTAGGTCACGCCTTGGACTTTTACATAAGCCTTGCGCTGGTCCTGAGGGATGCGGGCAAGGATGGTTCTCGCCTGGTCCTGGACGGTGAAAGCCTTGTGGCCAGGGGCATAGCGGAGGGAGAGGGTGGTCATGGGGTTTTCCTTTGGGCAACAAAAAGCCCTCACAAGGAGGGCTCTAGGTGGAAGTGTGTGGTTGGTTCTAAAGTGTCATGGAACCTCTTTGCCGCTTGTGCCGTAGGGCAGTCCAAAGGGAGGCTTCTTAATCTGCCTAACCTCCGGCTTCTGCTCGGCCTGCTGGGATAGTGCGGCATCAATGCGGTTCTGCATGTCTTTAGTCAATCCGCTGCTGTTGTGCCGCCGTATCTCACGCAGCAAACCATTCACATGCTCCAGTTGCCTCCACGTCTTCCTATGACCTTCGAGTTCCTGCTGTAGCTGCTCTTCAAGCGAACGCATATTTGGACTCCAGTACCCCGGAGACATCCAGGGAGCCATGCTGGGGAAACTCCAGCTTCATTAGTTTGCTGAGGTTGCTCTCCGAAAGCTGGTCCATGACCTGATCGCGGAAGGACCCCAATACGTCCTGGTCAGAGTAGGTTCTGACGAACTGCTGTCTCACGGCTCTGAAGAGGATGTGGGCTTGGCCTGCATGGGTCCCGAAGGAATCATGGATCATGGCAAAGCAGTCGATCCCCAGGCCGTTGGCCGCATGTACGGTTTGCATCAGATGGCTCGCATCCATTGAGTGAATGAAGTTAGGGCTGATCCCGTTGCGCTGGGCTGTGCGGTCAATCTCTTCGCCCCGATGGGTGATGTTGAGACGGACCTGACCACTACCACCAGCCTCGGACTCCCCCTGGAAATCCCTGATGAGACTCGAACCGAAGACCGTATCGACCCGCTGGGTGCGGGGCTTGCGGTACTCCTGCCAGACCGTGAAGCCAGCCGGTGTGGTCCACCGAACGGGGAGCCCCTGGGAGCCCAACAGGGCAGCAGCGGACTGGAGCCAGTTCATAGCCTCCACGGCCTTTACCACCACCTGGGACACGGCGATCCAGATATGCCCAGCGAGGTAACGGGCCATCTGAGAGCGTTCCCCTGGGGTTGGCCAGTAGTGGCTCTTCCCATTCTCCATGGCGGGGCGTATCACGTCTGTCATTAACTGCTCGGAGAATCCATATTCACGGGAGCCGTAGGGCAGGGTCATTACTGAGCGTTTCGTCACGCTCCGGGTGATCCCATAGGCCAACCATCGTTCGGCCATTGACTTTGTGCCAAGTTGGAGAACTGATCTGGTATCCTTGTTGTCAGTAGTGCCGTACTCCTTTTCTACCCATTCGTCGGAGGTTCCATGTCCAAGGTCAGCTTTAAGCTGTTGGATAACTTTCTCAGCAACCATCCGGTAGATGTCCTCGGGGGTCTCCCCAGGAACAAGGTTAACGGCTCCACCGCCGACCTCATCTCCCAGCATGGCGCTGAAGTGCTGAAGACCGGAACAGCTACCGTCGAAGGCGACTGGGATGTGACTCACGAACTCATCACCGAGGCGTTTGTAGCCAGCCCACTCGAAGCAGAATGCGAGGAAGCAGAAGGGACTATCTACGCCTGCCCAGAAGAGCTCCTGGAGGGGATCTTCAGCGACCCGGAGGATCACTTCTTCATGGGCGTTGACCCACTGGAGTCTCTCCTCGAAGCTGACCTTATCGACCCCAGCACAGTTAGCGCCGTGGATTGCCAGCCATTTGGCTCCTTCCTGTCCCAAGGGTTTTCCGGTGGAGAATCTAAGGATGCCCTTCATAAGGTCGTCCCCCTGGGGATTCAAAAGGGTGGCCGCGTAGATGCGTCCCCGGAAGTCGAGGTTGTGCGGGAAGTAGATGGCGGGGTCCTCACGGAACTTCTGGCCTTGGCGCAAGACCGCAGCAACCCTACGCCTCCGGGACTTGAGGGAGTTGTTCTTGACGTGCCACTCGAAAGCCGCCTTACGGTAAGCGAGGCGAGCATCGGAGTCCTCGTCAACGCCCTCTGGCCTGCTGGGCGGGTCCTCCCCAATGATCGTCGGGTAGTCCTTCACGACGTTTCGCGTCCACGCTAAGACCTCCTGAGCTGCATCGAGGACCTGAGTGTTGATCTGCCAGGGTGTCTCCTGGATGAGGTTAACCGCCTTGTATACGGGCGTCAGGTCCAGCTCACTGTAGATACCCTTGACCACAGACAGAGGCGCTCTCACAAGCAGCAACGGGCGGGTGTGCTCTGTGAAGTAACCACCACCGATCCATGAGGACCACGGGGAAGGCGGGACCACTGTGGGTAGGTGGACAACTGAAGCATCAGCCAGGCGGGAATTGACCGCAGCAGCCTTCTCAGCGAACTCCGGGGACATGGTGAGAACCAGGGTGATGTCCTTCACGCCTTTCTTGCCGGGGGCTGTGCGCTGAAGGTAGCCGATCCCGGTGGCCTCAAGGGTCAGTGAGAGGAGGTGGTTACCGACCTTGACCATGGTAGCGGCATCCCGGCCCACCTCTTCAACCTCCAGGCGTCTCTCCCAAGCCATGATGTAGGCCCGCTTAACGTGGTCCCCATGGCGCTTCTCTAGGCCCTCCTTGATGGCTCCCTTGTAGACCCTCCCGTATTCACCCTCAAGGTGATCAGCACGGAGCTGGGTGTCGATGTCTACGCCGATCTTCCGGGCTACGTTCACAGCAGTCATTGGCTGGCCCATGAAGGCCGTCAGGGTTGCCCTTAGGGCGATGTAGGCGACCTCCTTTGAACACATGGTCTCGATGTGCTTGAGGAGGGCTGTCTTGCGGCCACCCTTGGGGCTCTGTGTCTCAGCCTTCCAGGCATCAATGGCAGCAGCGACCAAGGGTACAGCTTCTTTGAATATCCAACTGAAGGCAGTCACGCCATTCACGTCACCTTCAGCCTGGGCTCTCTCCAGGTTCTTCTTGAATAGATCAGTACCAAGGTCAGAGCCTTCTTTCTCAAGGGCTACTTGGCGATCGGCCAGGGCTTGGCCATAGGTTGCTACGAGGTTTTCATAAGGGGTCATTTAACGATCCCTCCCCAGGATCATTAAGGCTGACACACGGGGCCTCGGGTACTCCCTCTATAGGAAATACCTTTGGCCCTAGAAGTGTCATGGAACTACGAATGTTTAGGTGTCACGGAACCGCTGTGGAGGCTTCAGGCCGTGAGGGCCTCCGGTAGGTGGTCCACAGGGATGGAGAGATTCAGGGGCACGTTCTCGGTGACCATAACGCCCAGCGTGAGCTTGGCCTCATTGGTGAGCTGGTGGAACTGCCGTAGGGCCTCGGGGAAGGTCCGGTAGGAATTGGCGGTGCGGTAGTAATCCTGGTGCATCTTGAGCAGTGCTGGCCGCTGGGGTGCGGACTGGACAGTGAAGACCGTTTGTCCGTCAATGCGACCCTTCAGGAGGACGATTGCTACTCTTTTCTGGAGGTCTGCCGATACTTTCAAAAATCTGATTGATTGCATGGCTTGCTGGGTCATCAGGGACTTGACGCTTGTGCGGTTACGCATTGTGAAGCTCCTTACTGCGCTTGGTGAGGTCCTTTCGGGGACCCCGTGGGGTACTACAGGGGCTTCCTTAAATCGTCATGCTGCGTCCGCAAAAGGCGCTTCGCATAATCTATATTATGTTAAATTACGTTTGTGATAATGGCTGTGCGTTGCCATCGCCACCTTCTGGTCCTTTCTCTCTCTGGTATTCGTTTAGCCACGATCAGCACGCGCTCTCTGCCGCGGGATGCTTATACTCGCCACAATTCTGCCAGGAAGTTGAACATGAGCAGCATCGAAGAACTCAACGCGCAATCGCTCAAGGGGCACTCAGGT
>JBLXCH010000020.1:0-16167 GCA_048265065.1 Motiliproteus sp.
GGCCGGTCAACAGTGGCAATGGGATAAGGTGCATTTTGAGTTTTTATACCCGGAGGTTATCGATGATAACAAAAAGTCGAACAATCGATCTTGTGTGCTCAAAGTTACCAGTGTAAATGGAAGCTTGCTGCTCACGGGTGATATAGAAGCTCAGGTTGAATATGGGTTAGTCGCAAAATATCCTGATAAGGTATTACAAGCAGCAGCGTTGTTAGTGCCTCATCATGGTAGTAAAACGTCCTCAAGTGTTGAGTTTATAAAGCAAGTCTCTCCTCATGTGGCGATTAATTCCTCAGGGTATCTCAGTCGGTATAATCATCCGCATCCTGACATCGTCGGTCGCTATCAAGCATTAGACATTCCATTTTTTACAACCGCAAATAGCGGTGAAATTACGCTCAGATTTCTCGATCATCAATCAATGGAAGTCTCTGAATTAAGAGCAGAAAGTCCGGCTTTCTGGCGTCGATAGACTTAGCTTTGGGATAGGGCTTCTTGGCCGCGGATCTTCGTGATACATTACCTCAGCATTATTTAAAAGGAGCTCCCTGTGCTTGAACTGGTAAAATCCGGTGGCTGGTTAATGATACCGATCATCTTAAGTTCGGTGTTAGCGTTAGCGATTAGTATTGAACGATTATGGACATTGCGGCAAAGCAAAGTCGCCCCTAAACACTTAGTTGGGGAAGTGTGGGCCTTAGTACAACAGGGTAAGTTGACCGCTGAAAAACTGCGTCAAATCCAATCTGGTTCGGCGCTGGGTAATATCATTGTTACAGGGCTGAATAATTCTAAACATGGTCGTGAGATCATGAAAGAAAGCATTCAAGAAACCGCTGCAAAAGTGATTCACGAAATGGAGCGTTTTCTAAACCCTTTGGGCACTGTGGCTGTTATTACACCGTTATTAGGGTTGCTAGGTACCGTTGTCGGTATGATTAAGGTCTTTACTGACATTATGATACAAGGTACTGGTAACGCTAACCTTTTAGCCGGTGGTATTTCTGAAGCACTTATTACCACTGCCGCTGGTTTGAGCGTGGCTATTCCTGCCTTGATAATGCATCGCTATTTCTTACGCCGTGTTGATTTTCTTGTGGTAGAAATGGAACAAGAAGCGGTTAAATTAGTGGAAGTCGTTCATGGTGATCGTGAAGTTGACTTCAAAAGAACTAGTGATAAATAGGCGTCATTGTGAAGTTCAAGCGCCAGTCCTCAGAAGAAGTTAGCGTTAATCTGACGCCATTAATTGATGTGGTTTTTTTGCTACTGATATTCTTTATGGTCTCTACGACATTCACTAAACAAGCCCATTTGAAAATTGACCTTCCAGTGGCCTCAAACGAAGAGGTTACAGAAGCTTTGCGACAGGTTGATATCAGTATTACTGCTGATGGCTTATATAGCGTTAATGAGCAACCCTTAATCAATAGTCAGCCAGATACACTGAAGAGAGCTATCGAAAAAAGCGCACGAAACGATAATAAACTGCCGGTGATTATCACTGCTGACGCTAAAACGCCTCACCAATCAGTAGTCACTGCAATGGATGTGGCTGGGCAGTTAGGGTTTGTCCATTTAAGTATTACCACTCGTACTTCAGCAAGCGACGAGTAGTCACTTGTTATCTCATTGGATTGTCAAACAGTGGTACAAATCACAACCTAGCTGGTTTGCATGGGTCATGCATCCGCTTGAGTGTCTCTATTTGTTCTTGGCTTCAAAAAAGAAGCGCAGAGACATAGAAAACCAAACACTCCACACACAAACATCAATGCCGGTTATCGTTATAGGTAATATCTCAGTCGGTGGGGTCGGTAAAACCCCTGTGGTTATTGCTTTGGCTAAATACCTGACTCAAAAGGGGCTAAAACCGGGAATTATTAGTCGTGGTTATCAGGGTGATAGCACCGAGTACCCGTTGGTCGTTAATGCCGATTCTGATCCCAAGCAAGCCGGCGACGAGCCTGTTTTGTTAGCAGCTCTGAGTCATTGTCCAGTTGTTGTTGACCCGAATAGAGTTAATGCAGCAAACAGACTTTCTAGTGAGTTTGATGTTGATATTATTTTATCTGATGACGGTTTACAGCATTACTCACTTCGTCGTGATGTGGAAATTGCTGTAGTCGATGGTGCTCGAGGGTTTGGCAATTCACGATGTATTCCGGCAGGCCCGTTACGAGAGCCTGTTTCTCGCCTAAACAGCGTCGACTGGGTGTTGATCAACGGTGGTTATTTTGACTACAAACCCGGCTACCGTTTTTGTTTGAATACATTAGCAGTAGTATCGATGGACGGAAGACCGGCTGCTATCCATTCAAAAACGGTGCACGCTGTTGCAGCAATCGGTAACCCTCAGCGTTTTTTTAATTCGCTAAGAGCGTTAGGGTTTGAAGTTATTGAACATGCATTTCCTGATCACCACTTTTTCTCTAGTGATAATTTTTCGATGAAAGATGACTTGCCGATCATCATGACGGCTAAAGATGCAGTTAAGTGCCGATCCATCTCCCTTAAAAATGGATATTATCTGCCGGTCGAGGCAGAATTACCCCACGATTTTCTTACTCAGTTTGAGCAACGCCTTAGCACTCTCGGACTATTGCCATCTCAGGATTAACACATGGATAAAAAACTTTTAGACATTCTGGTCTGCCCTGTATCTAAAGCACCAGTAACTTGGAACAAAGAAACCAGTGAGTTGTTTTGCCGTGCTAGTGGACTTGCCTACCCACTACGTGACGGGATTCCGGTGATGTTAGAAACAGAAGCGCGTGAATTAACAGCCCAGGAGCGTGAGAACGCATAATGGCTTTTACCGTTATTATTCCTGCGCGCTTCGCCAGTACCCGTTTACCCGGCAAACCGTTACTTGATATTGCCGGCAAACCAATGATTCAACGAGTTTATGAGCAAGCAGGGCGCAGCGATGCAGCGCGAGTTGTGATTGCTACAGATGATAAGCGTATTGCTGAATGTGCTGAAAAATTCGGTGCGGAAGTTTGTATGACGTCCGAAGAACACCCGTCTGGGACCGATCGCTTACAAGAAACCGTCAGTATGCTTGGGTTAAACGACAGCGAAATTGTGGTGAATGTACAAGGTGATGAGCCATTGATACCGCCTGCTGTGATTAACCAAGTTGCATCTAATTTAGCGGGTATGCCATCCGCAGGTATAGCAACATTGTCTGAGCCAATCAGAGACATAACTACATTGCTAAACCCTAATGTAGTAAAAGTTGTTGCGGATGATCAAGGCGGCGCTTTGTACTTCAGTCGAGCTCCAATTCCTTGGCCCCGTGATGCATTTAGTCAGGCGCCTGATACATTTCCAGCAGGAATCAATTTCCAACGCCATATCGGCATTTATGCTTATCGCGTGAAATTACTTAATGACTTTGTTACATGGTCGCCAAGCTCGTTGGAGGTGACTGAGTGTTTAGAGCAGCTCAGAGCAATGCAAAATGGTGTGCGTATTCATGTTGAGGAAGCGGTGGAATTACCCCCTGCAGGCGTCGATACCGAAGCTGATTTACACCGTTTACGTGAATTATTAGTTAACAGCTAACGTTAGTTAAATTAATCTCAGGCTCAATCCAGACCCTGAAAATATCGTTGATATGTCTATGGATAGTACGGCTTACTCCGTTCTTTTTGTCTGTTTGGGAAACATTTGTCGTTCTCCGACGGCGCACGGCGTTTTTGAAAAGATGTTGTCCGACTCCTTACTAGCAGGCCAAGTTTATGTCGATTCAGCGGGTACGGCGGCTTATCACATTGGCAAAGCGCCTGATAAGCGAGCAACTTCGACTGCTAAAAAACACGGTTATGAGTTGTCACATTTACGTGCTAGACAAGTCACCGTCAGTGACTTTAATAATTTCGATTTAATTTTGGCGATGGATGAAAGCAACCTCAATGACTTGCTAGCGATTCAGCCGTCATCCAGTAAAGCAGACGTTCGGTTGTTTATGAGCTTTGCACAGGAAGCACCCTGTAATGAGGTGCCCGATCCATACTACGGCGGAGCAGCAGGGTTTGAGCAAGTTGTCGACCTTGTTGAATCTGCGTCTCAGGGTGTGCTTGAGTATTTGGTAACCAAGGTAACCCTCTCCCGATGATACAGCCTTTTGAGCAAGTTGATCTTCAACCGTTAAATACAATGGCTGTTCCTGCCGTCGCAGATTATTACTACGCAGCGGAGTCAGATGAAGAAATACAAGCGGCCTTGGCGTGGGCTAAGCGCAATAAACAGCAAGTACTTGTACTCAGTGGCGGCAGTAACATCGTGCTAAAAGGCAATTTTCACGGCCTTTGCCTGCACATTAAAAAGCGTGGCATCACATTCACTAAAGACGATGAGTCTTATTTGGTGACTGCTGCAGCCGGTGAAAATTGGCATGATTTCGTCCAGCTTTGCCTTGATAAGACGGCGTTTGGTTTAGAAAATCTGGCGCTTATTCCTGGCTGCGTTGGCGCGGCTCCTGTGCAAAACATTGGTGCCTATGGTGTTGAGGTAAAAGATTTTATTGTCAGCCTAGAAGCGATTAATAGGGACACAGGAACGCCCCGTACTTTTCTTAATAATGAATGTGAATTTGCTTACCGAGAGAGCATCTTTAAGTCACAAGAGTGTGATCAATATATAATCACGTCGGTGACTTTTGCTTTGCCTTCTACGCCTAAAATTAATCTTTCTTACAGGGCCTTAGCTGATGCATTGGCAAGTTGTCATCAACCGACTCCTTACGATGTTTTTTCTGCTGTAGTTTGCCTTCGAGAAGCCAAATTACCTAATCCTTCGATCGTCGCTAATACAGGGAGTTTTTTTAAAAACCCCACTGTTAGTAAAGCTGAATTTCTTGCACTGAAAGAAAAGCATGCGGCAATAGTTGGTTTCCCGGATGGTGATAACGTTAAAGTTGCTGCAGGGTGGTTGATCGACAATGCTGGCTGGAAAGGGAAGGAAGTAGACGGCGTAAAGGTGCATGATAAGCAAGCTTTAGTGCTAACCAACCCCGGGCAAAGTGGTGGTGAGAGTGTGCTTCGGCTGGCAGAAACTATTCAAGCTGATATTTACACCCGCTATAAAATAGCGCTTGAGATAGAGCCAAGAATCTACTGAGTTAATTGTTGTAGTGGTGCACTGAAGTTCAAGCGATATATGCATACTGAAAACATTAGAAATAAAAAAAGAGCGGCCTAGGCCGCTCTTTTTGTTGATAAGGTTATTGGAAGACTTTGTTAAACCTTAAGCATTTGTTTCCCGTTCGGCGTTAGCTTCTTCAGTAGAAACCACAGGAACAAAGTCAGATTGTTGTGAGTCAGTATTATCTGCGGTATTAACCGCCGCAGATGCTTTGTCATCATTCTCTGCTTTCTTCTGCATGCGACGTTTTTCACGCGGATCATTCAAAGCACGGCCACGACGTGGGCGGGCGGGTTTCTCGTTCGCTGCTTCATCGCGCTGTGTTGCCGTTTCTACAGGGGCTGGTTGAGTCGCTGTAGAAGCTTCTTTTAGCGATGGTTCTTCCTTCGCAGGAGCTTGTTTTACAGTTGCTGCTTTTTCAGCAGTTTCAGACGACAATTCTGATTTGCTCGGTTCTGCTTTAGCGGATGCAACAGGTTTGCTGCTCGCTTTAGCATCTGCCGTTGGTTCAGGTTTAGCGTCATTTGAAGCAGTTGGTTTAGCTGATTCTTTGGGTTCAACGCTAGCTTCAACGCTAGCTTCAGCAGGTTGGCTTGATGCTGTCGGCTTAACAGGCTCACTATCCTTGGCTTTTTGTGCAACATCGCTCACAGGGGCTGCATCTGCTTTAGGCTCAGCGTTTTTTACATTGGCTTGCGGTTCTGAGGTCTGCGTGTTTTCTGCAGAAGCCGTAGAAGTCGAAGTCGATGAATCAGCAGAATCAACAACAGCCGTTGCGGGCGCGGCTACTTTTTCCACAGTGTTAATTTGTGGTGTTGTGTCTGTTGGTTTCGCTTCAGCTGTTGGTGCTTCCACTTTGGTCGTTTTATCGACTGAAGCGTTATTAGCTGCTTCAGCACTATCTGCGCTTTCTTGATCTAGCTTTGCAACCAACTCTTCACGGTTTTTGCGTTCACCACTACGACGGCCAGAACGCTCACGACGGCGCTTACTGTTACGGTCACGACGACTTGATTTGTCTTCCCCGTTGGACGAATCCGTTGCTTCTTGTGGCTTATTATTTACAGACTCATCATTTTTGTTAGCGTCTTTCTGATCTGTGTTGCGGTTGTTCCGGCGACGTGAACGTTGCTCATCACTACGGCCAGCATCTTTACCTTGCTTGTCCGTGCTAGCACGTTTTTGGTCGTTACTATCTTCAGATCGACGATTTCTGCGGCGTTCACCATCAGGCTTACGCTTACGGTTACGGTTACGTTCGCGGTCTGGGCCATCACCTTTACTGCGCGTTTTCTTCGCAGGGGTTGCTGGCTTAGGTTCTTCTTTCTTAACTTCTGTTTCGGGTGCTGAAAAGATAGAGGCGATTGCTGCGAACAAGCCTTTCTTAGCCGGTTTACTTTCAACTGGGTGTGCAGCGACAGGTGTTGGTGCAGGAGCTGGTTTGCTCGGTGTTACTGTTTTAACAACAGCTTCTTGGCGAGCAGGGATGCTTGGGGCAATAAATTCCTCGATATCGCCATCTGAATCATCAGCGGCAAGCTCATAGGATGCAGTTCCTGCTTGGAGCGCTTCGGTGCTGTCATCACGGAAGCGTTCAACTTCGTAATGCGGTGTCTCTAAGTTTGGATTAGGAATTATCACTACTTTGGTTTTGTAATGTGCTTCCAGCTCAGAAATATTATTGCGTTTCTCATTTAATAAGTAAGTGGCTACAGGCACAGGAACAATCGTACGAATCTCGGCTGTACGGTCTTTTGCAGCTTCTTCTTGAATTAGACGCATGATTGATAATGCTAAAGAGCCTACGTCACGAATGGTTCCTTGGCCGCTGCATCGAGGGCAAACGATCCCACTGGTTTCACCAAGAGAAGGGCGTAACCGTTGGCGTGACATTTCTAAAAGGCCGAAACGTGAAATGCGACCAGATTGAACGCGGGCACGGTCCATTTTTAATGCTTCGCGAATGCGGTTTTCAACTTCACGTTGATTACGCACCGGTGTCATATCGATGAAGTCGATGACAATCAAGCCACCAATATCACGTAACCGCAATTGGCGAGCAACCTCATCAGCAGCTTCTAAGTTGGTGTGCAGTGCTGTTTCTTCAATATCGCCACCTTTAGTAGCTCTGGCGGAGTTGATGTCGATAGAGACGAGCGCTTCCGTTGGGTCGATTACGATTGATCCACCTGATGGTAGACGCACTTCACGCTGGAAGGCCGTTTCGATTTGGGACTCAATTTGGAAGCGATTAAAGAGTGGGGTCTCTTCATCATAAAGCTTTACTTTATGTTCATAACCCGGCATTACATGTTGAATAAAGGTTAGAGCTTCTTCTTTTACCTTGGGGTCATCAATGATGACTTCGCCGATATCCTGGCGCAGGTAGTCGCGGATAGCACGAATAATGACATTACTTTCTTGGTAAATAAGTACAGGTGCGGTTTTTGTGTTTGAAGCGTCTTTGATAGAAGCCCACAATTGCATCAAATACTCAAGGTCCCACTGTAATTCTTCAGAGCTTCTACCGATACCTGCGGTGCGAACAATCGCACCCATTTGATTTGGAATTTCGACTTGGCTTAATGCTTCTTTTAACTGACTGCGCTCTTCACCTTCAATACGGCGAGAAATACCACCTGCGCGTGGGTTGTTTGGCATTAATACAAGGTAGCGACCAGCGAGACTGACGAATGTTGTGAGTGCTGCGCCTTTGTTGCCGCGCTCTTCTTTATCGACTTGAACGATGACTTCTTGGCCTTCACGGATAACATCTTTGATGCTGACGCGGCCTTTAGTGTCATTGCCAGATTTGCTGAAGTATTCACGAGAGATTTCTTTCATCGGCAAGAAGCCGTGACGCTCTGCGCCGAAGTCAACAAAGGCAGCTTCTAAGCTAGGCTCTACTCGCGTAATTTTACCCAAATAGATATTAGCTTTTTTTTGTTCGCGGGAGCCTGATTCGATATCAAGATCGTAGAGCTTTTGGCCATCGACCAAAGCTACGCGCAACTCCTCAGGCTGAGTTGCATTGATTAACATTCTTTTCATGGGTGGTTATTCACTCTTTTGTAAATAAACGCCCCACACTTCAGTCAACGAGTGCCGAATTATAAATCGATATGTCTATGCGTGCAGTTGGTATTTCCATTTGCATTTCAATAAGTTATACAGCATTAATGTTACTTGTCGGCTGTATTGGTTCGCATTACCTTGCGGCGCCTTCGCAGGAATCATTTGCCAACTCGGATAAGTCCTCAGACTACTCTGGATGCCGGTTTGGTGACTTGTTCGCGTCACAGCATCATCCACGGGCCTACATACATCTGCATTGGAGGCGTCAATCAATTCAAGTTCGCGTTGCCTAACTAGTGGGCGCGACTTAGCTGTTCAGTAGAGAATAAGTTTCAATGCTGCTGAACAGTGCAAAAAAATCTTTAAGGCGATCATGAAACTACTCATTTGCAATGATTCAGTTCTTTTGCAATTAACGGAATAGGTTACAATGTCGTCTTTCTCCGCTCTGCTAAGCCAAATGGGCTGATCAAAGCGACAGGGAACTATAACAGCTGTACTCATTTGCTTCAATCGGATTTCTATGACACTTGCGACTCAATCGATCAAACAGAAAGCGGCACAAGCCGAGGTTTCATCACAGAAACCGACAGAGCAAAAAGTCAGTGTCTCTTGGGTTACGGTTGAAGAGGAGATGGCCGGACAGCGTATTGATAATTTTCTGATTACCCATTTAAAAGGGGTACCGAAAACGCTAGTTTATCGAATATTGCGTAAAGGCGAGGTTCGCGTAAACAAGAAACGAGTTAAAGCACTTTATCGGATCCAAGAGGGTGATTTAATTCGTGTTCCTCCAGTGAGAACTAGCGAAGCTAAAGCAGCAGCACCTGTTGGTAAAGGCTTGGCCAAATCCATTGAGGATGCCGTGCTTTATGAAGATCCAGAGTTGCTTATTATTAACAAGCCCTCAGGTTTGGCTGTTCATGGTGGTAGTGGTGTAAACCTAGGACTCATTGAAGCGTTAAGGCAGTTGCGGCCTCAGGCAAAGTTCCTTGAGCTTGTACATCGCCTTGATAGAGATACCTCAGGCTGCGTTATGATTGCGAAGAAACGTTCTGCGCTGAGAAAGCTTCATGAAGACCTCCGGATGAATCGTATCGATAAAATCTATCAAGCTTTAGTTGTCGGTGCTTGGCCAAAACGTAAACAGCAAGTCAAGGCGCCTTTGCGCAAAAATGAACTTCGTTCAGGCGAGCGTGTTGTCCGGGTTGCACCGGAAGGGAAAGATTCTCACACACAATATCGAGTACTGGAAGTTTACGAAAACTTAACCTTGGTGGAAGCAAAACCTATCACCGGGCGTACTCACCAAATTCGTGTGCATTGCCAATTTGCGGGTCATCCCATAGTGGGTGATGAAAAGTACGGAGAAGAGCATGTTAACCGTGAACTAAAAGCGGCTGGTATACGTCGTTTATTCTTGCATGCCGGTGAACTGCGGTTGCGTTCTCCAAAAACGGGTGATCCTATTCGAGTTAAGGCACCCTTAGAAGATAATCTCGTTAATGCTTTAAAGCAGTTAGCGCGCTAGTGGTTTAGTTGTTGTATGAATAATGTAGATTACCATCTCGTTGAAGAAGCCGCCGATAGGCTTTTTTTGTCTGGTATATGGCCTAGTACTGAAGCTTTAGCTAAGACAATTCAGCAGCCTTTTGATGAAATTGATCGTGCATTAACACAGTGGCGTGATGCGTTAGCATCTCGTGCGGTCATTGTTAATCGATCTCAAGAGCCTTCTGAAACTTATCGCCAGGCGTTTAGCGCATTATGGAAGGATGCAGTCAGCACTGCAGCAACACAATATAAGCAAGACCTTGAAAGCTTGTCACAGCGTCATACGGTATCTAAGGAAGAAGCGGATGCCGCGAGTCACGAACTGCAAAGTCAAATTGAAGAGCTTCAGCAAGTATTAGCTAACCTTCAGCAACGTTTGCATACGGAAACAGAAGAAAAAAATAAATTTTCAGCATCTGTTTCTGAATTGCAAAAACAATTGATGGACAAAACTAATGAGCTTAGCCAAAGCAAAGATCGCTTGGAACAGCAGGTTAGTGAACAGCAACGGTTACAAAAGCAATGGGAAGAAACACGTGCCAATTTTGAAAACCGTTTAAAAGAAGAACAACATCATCAGAAAGACCAGTTGTCAAAACTGGAAAGTGAACTGCGCAATAGTCGAATGCAATTACAAACGCGCAGCGACGAGGCAAGTAAAACGGAGTCTGCATTAAATAAGCAAATTAACGACTTACAGTCTGAGTTGGCAAAGCGCGAGTTGAAAGTTGAATCTATAAGCAGCCAGAGTCGTAGTGTAGAAGCTGAGCTGAAAAAGCTGCAGTCGACCCAAGGCGGCCAACAGCAAAGTTTGACTCAAATGAAAAATCAGTTGCTAGCGGAGTCCAATAAGTCCAATCGCTTAAATGAAAAGATTGAGAAATTGACTAAAGAGCTTGGTGCTCATATGCATCAGGCTAAGCAAGCAGCAACAGAATCTGCATCTCGTGAATCTCAGCTTCGACACGAAAATCAGCGGCTAAATACCGAAATAAGTTCGTTAAACCACCAGCTAAGTGTTTTTGAGAAAAAGCTTTCTAATAAAGAAGATCAAATCAAAAAACTCAAACGAACACCGTTGAACTAGAAGCATATAAACAAGCTTTTTAATAGCTTTTCGTTATATCATGCGCGGTACGCATTCTTGTTTTGGGTACCTGTATGAAACTTCAACAATTAAAATATATTTGCGAAGTTGCGAAGCATGACTTAAATGTCTCCGCAACGGCGCAAAGTTTATTCACTTCTCAGCCTGGTATTTCTAAACAGATCAGAATGCTCGAAGATGAGCTCGGCGTAGAAGTATTTGCACGTAGCGGCAAACACCTCACAAGAATAACCCCAGCAGGTGAAGCAATCCTCGACATTGCGGGAGATATCCTTCGTAAAGTTGATACCATCAAACAAGTTGCTCAAGAATGCAGTGATGAGAAGAAAGGGAGCTTGTCAGTCGCAACTACGCATACTCAAGCGCGTTACGCTTTACCTCCTGCAATCAGCAAATTCATTCGTCAATACCCTGAAGTCTCTTTGCATATGCAGCAAGGGACGCCTGAACAAATTGCCGAGATGGCCGCCAAAGGTACCGTTGACTTCGCTATTGCAACCGAGGCTTTATCACATTTTGATAACTTGATCATGATGCCTTGCTATCGGTGGAATCGTGCAATTGTAGTCCCGCGTGACCATCCCTTAGCGAATGTCGACAAGTTAGAATTAGAGGACCTCGCTCGTTATCCCATTGTTACCTATGTTTTCGGTTTTACTGGTCGCTCTAAACTGGATGACGCATTCAATAGAGCAGGCCTTGAGCCCAAAGTGGTTTTTACTGCAGTTGATGCCGATGTCATTAAGGCTTACGTTCGCTTAGGGCTTGGTGCCGGGATTATCGCGAAAATGGCCTACGACGAAGAAATAGATAAAGATCTGGTGGCATTGGATGCTAGTCATTTATTCGAATCAAGCACAACAAAAATTGGCTTTAGAAAAGGCACCTTTATGCGTGGTTTTATGTATGATTTTATTCATACCTTTGCGCCACATCTAACGCCAGAGCTTGTTAGCAAGGCTCTTGCCTGCGCCAGTATTAATGAGATTGACGCGTTATTTGCTGATATTAAATTGCCCGAAGCTTGATCATTCACAATGGCGATCTTTCCCTGTAGAGTGCGCACGCAAAATAGCTAATTCATTGTCATCCCATCAGTAAGGTTTAGGAGAATCATTGTGGAAATCGCATGTTTAGATCTGGAAGGCGTATTAATTCCTGAAGTCTGGATCGCTTTTGCAGAAGAAACTGGAATTGAAGAATTAAAGGCGACGACCCGCGATATTCCTGACTATGACGTGCTTATGAAGCAGCGTTTACGCATTTTGGATGAACATGGTTTAACATTGCCGCAAATCCAAGCAACTATTGAAAAGCTTAAGCCATTAGAGGGTGCTGTAGAATTTATTGATTGGCTACGTGAACGTTTTCAAGTGGTAATTCTTTCAGATACTTTTTATGAGTTTTCGCAGCCACTAATGCGTCAGCTAGGATTTCCTACCTTGCTGTGCCACCGCTTGGTTGCTGATGAAAATGGTCGTGTTGTGGATTATGTATTGCGTCAGAAAAACCCAAAACGCCAGTCTGTTTTGGCGTTCAAGAGTTTGTATTATCGAATCATTGCAGCTGGTGATTCCTATAATGACACCACTATGCTGGCAGAAGCAGACCAAGGAATCTTATTCCACGCTCCTGATAATGTGATCGCTGAGTTTCCTCAGTTTCCTGCGGTACAGACTTTTGAAGATCTGAAGAAAGCATTTATAAAAGCCAGTGATCGCGATCTCAGCTTATAAGCGCAATGCTCTTGAAGTAGAGGTTCAGTCAACGATACCTTTTCTCACTTCAGCTTTAGTTGTGTTTAAGAAAAGCGTCTTCAAGGCATGAGGTTAAATTGGAGACCTTGTCAAAGGTCTCCTGATACTCATGCTTAGCTTGTGAATCTGCTACGATTCCTCCACCGGCCCAGCAATGCAGCTGCTGATTATCGGCGACTATTGTTCGAATACTGATATTGGTGTCCATATTGCCATTGTTTGCGATGTAGCCGATTGCCCCGCAGTACGCTGAACGTCGGTGTGGTTCAAGTTCCTCGATAATTTCCATGGCGCGTATTTTCGGTGCGCCAGTAATCGACCCACCTGGAAAAGCACCTTTGAGCAGACTAACAGCTTCTTCGGGTGTTGCTAGCTTGCCTTTAATCACCGACACCAAGTGATGAACATTAGCATAACTCTCTACCGTAAAAAGCTGCTCAACATGTACCGAGCCGGTAATGCAGGTTTTACCAATATCATTGCGCAAAAGATCGACAATCATGAGGTTTTCTGCTCGATCTTTTACACTATCAACGAGATCATTAATGAGAGTGGTGTCAGCTTCAGGTGAAGCTCCTCTTGGTCGAGTTCCTTTAATTGGGCGAGTTTCAACAACGCCTTTGCTGACACTGATAAATCGCTCGGGTGAAAGGCTTAAAATTGCGGAATCGCCAAGACCAAGATAGGCGGAAAAGGGCATTGGGGCCGCAGTTCTTAATGCTTGATAGGCATGCCACGTGCTCCCTGTGTAAGCTGCGCTAAATCGCTGGGCTAAATTCACCTGATAGCAGTCGCCTTTATTAATATAATCAATTATTTGATTAAATTTTATAAAGTAATTAGTTAAGTTTATATTAGAAGAGAAAGTAGACTTTAGTTGAAATAAGGACTGATCATGCTCACCAATTAATGATGCTTTGTTTTGATGTTTAATAGCCTCAGCTAATGTATGAAATTCGGTCGTTTTTGTTAAATCTGAATACACTAGTTGAGTTTGTTTATCGCGATGGTCAACAATGATCGCCCAAGAGTAAATACCCATTTGCATCCAAGGCAACTCGATGTCATCAACGGCCTTATTAGGGATTGTTTCCAAGGCTCTCCCTAAGTCATAACCGAGATACCCAAGGGCTCCACCATTAAATGGGATATCACCCTCGTTGCCACTGTTTCCATTGAACCCTGTTTTTAACAACCACTGTTCCAGCAGGTTAAAGCCACAAGTGTCTTGGTCAATTACATTTCCGGAGGCGTTCAGTGTTTTGGCTCCAGACGCGTCGGCGACTATTCGATAATCAGGTGAGGCTGAAAGGATGTCATATCGGCCACGTTGTATTGAAGACAAGCCACTATCAAGAAAAACAGGGTAAGCAAGATCGACTAGGTGCTCGAAAATGCTGCTGCTGTCGTCTTGATAGGGTAGTGGAATACGTTGCACAGATGAATGTCCTGAGAATGCCGGCTGTTTGAAAATCAGACGTAAGTTAAGCTGGGCATAAGTTAAGCTGGGACATTCTACCGTAAAGGAGGGGCCTGTACAGGGTGGATTCAGCACTTATGATGACGATTGAAATACAGCTTCTTTCGGTTCAGACTGTGCGAAACATGGCTTATGAATTAACTTATTTAGGACATCGCCTTGCATCGCTTACCCCAGTTTCGTTATTGGATTTTTGATTTAGATGGCACATTAACGAAGCCTGTACATAATTTCGATGAGATTCGCTTGGCGCTCGGCATTCCTGCAAACCAAGATATTTTGACTTTTATTGAGGCTCAGTCTCCTGATCGAAAACAAGCGCTTAATCATGAGCTTATTGCAATAGAAGAGCAGCTAGCGGCTAAAGCGGAAGTCAACAGCGGGGTTATAGACTGGCTAAGCTATCTACAAACACAGAATTGTCGATTAGGCATATTGACAAGAAATAAACGTCATTGTGTTGATATTGCTTTAGCGAAAATTGGCTGCGCCCAGTTTTTCCACCCGCAAGCGATTGTCGCCAGCGAAACTGCCGCGCCTAAGCCGAACCCAGCTGGAGTCAACTACTTACTGTCTTTGTGGCAGGCTCCTGTATCCAGTGCTGTAATCATGGGTGATTACCGATTCGACTTAGAGGCAGGAAAGGCGGCGAATATTAGTACTATCCACTTCGCACCTGAGGGTGCTCCTTTGTGGCAGGAGTCTACAGACATTCGCGTTAGGAGCTTTCTTGAATTACTTAATTCGACTCCCCAAGGCGCTTTATAGACCAACCTTTATTCTCCAGTAACGCTTGAATGCCACTGTCCGGGGCAAAATGTCCTGCGCCAATAGCAACGAATAGAGGTGTTTTTGTAGCCCGAACAGCCTGTTGAATTCTTTCAGTCATGACCTGGTTACGATGGGTGATGAGCCGCTGATTAATTTTTTTGTTTAAGGCTGGATCTACCGGTAGCTGTTCATCCATGATTTCTTGAAACGCACTGTTATCACCTTTTATGTATGCATCGTAAATAGGCGCCATTGGGTTTTTATTTGCGGCGTAATCAGCTTCCATTGTTTGCAAGGTTGCATCCAAAATTTCCAATAATTCATTGTTCGTTAAGCTTGTGAAAACACTGAGTTGCTCATCGATGGTTTCCAAGCCCGCCGTGTATTTGCCAGCGTTGATTGCTTGACTAAACAGTGCTTGGTCCATTGCTGGTTGATTTGGGTAACGGACTTGCTCCTCGATGATTGATAGGTTGGTAACAAAAGCCCACAGCGGTAGCTCAGTAAAAAGATCAATAGACAACCCAGGGTTTATTTGACGCAACACACTGTTGACTCGCTTTACACGGTTTTTACCCAGAGTCGTTTTAATATCTACGCTAGGTGCTTGCAGAATACTTGCCTGTAGCTCTTGAACCCCCTCGGGAGAAAGATCGAGTTCAGCAAAAAAGCTACGGGCACGTTGAAACTTATCGATCACTAAAGGGTGAAGTTGATTAACGGCGGGGTTACCGCTATGGATAGTGCCAAAAAGATAGACGACTTTGCCTGATTCGGGTTCTTTTGCTTCCCATAAAAAGGGCTGGGCATTGCCCCATAGTGGAAAGAAGCTAAGCGTTATGCCGAGTAGCACGTAGATATATGCTGTAGATTTGAAAACTCTATTCATAGGAATCCTTTATTGCTCTTTGACACGCAAGCGCCGACGCTTTCTAATAGGCGTCAGTTTTAGTTGATGGCGATTATCGTCGAGTTTATAAGAAAGAGAGAAAGATACTATGCCTATCGTGCAAATCCAGCTTATCGAAGGTCGCAGTGGCGAACAGAAAGAACAGTTGATCCAAGAAGTGACTGAAGCCTGTGTCTCTGCATTAGACTGCAAACCAGAAACCGTACGTATTCTTCTATCTGATGTGGCTACTCAAGACTTTGGCGTTGCCGGTGTTTCTGTTAAGAAGAAGCGAGAGCAAACCAGTTAGTACTGCTCTGTCTAAAAGTAGTTAACGAAAAGGGCGGTTATACATCGTCCTTTTTATTGGGCGGTACGTACT
>JBLXCH010000020.1:16267-23400 GCA_048265065.1 Motiliproteus sp.
GTTAGTACTGCTCTGTCTAAAAGTAGTTAACGAAAAGGGCGGTTATACATCGTCCTTTTTATTGGGCGGTACGTACTGCTGCGATATGTACTACTGTTAACTATGCTACTGCAATTTACACCCTTGCTATCAGCTACCTCCCATCTTTACTCTCATCTATACTCTCATTCCCGCTTTGTTCCGTTTAGTTTTGGTTGAGCTAATTGGCTGTTTTATTGTCATAACCATTAGCAAAGCTATAACGCTATACGGCAGGAGTCACAGATGGATAACAAAATTAACGTTCCAACCGCATTAAAAGCGTTTGAAGTCATTATCGAACAAGGTGAAGTACAAGAAGATGGTGCGCGATTACTGAAAGGTATTACGGCTCGCGCAGAGTATGATGGTTACACTGTTTTTTTATCAGACGGGCGAGTGACACTGTACATCTACTTCCATAATAAATATCAAATTGACTATCAACAGCGAGACGACTTCGATAAATTTGTCGCAAATCTTGAACGGCTAGCCGCCTAGGTATGGGAAAAACGCTGAATATCCTAATCCGCGAAAACGCGCTAAAATGGGTCTCTTTTATTGTTGTATAGGCTCCTATTCTTATCATGTCAGCGACCGTTAAGTTAACTGAATACAGCCATGGTGCAGGTTGCGGCTGCAAAATTGCTCCTGATGTTCTTAGTAAAATTCTAAAAACTGATATTCCTCAGATCAATGATCCTGCATTACTTGTTGGTAACGCCTCTCGAGACGACGCTGCAGTTTATGAAATTAGTCCGGGGCAGTGTGTCATAAGCACTACCGATTTCTTTATGCCGATAGTCGATGACCCATTCACCTTTGGCCGTATTGCCGCGACAAATGCGATCTCAGATATCTATGCAATGGGTGGTAAGCCGACTATGGCTATTGCTATTTTGGGTTGGCCTGTCGAGAAGCTCCCCCCCGAAGTTGCGGCACAAGTTGTTGAGGGAGGCCGGCAAGCCTGTAAAGACGCCGGTATCCTGTTAGCCGGCGGACATAGTATTGACGCGCCTGAGCCTATTTTCGGACTCGCAGTAACCGGAACCGTAGCGACGAGCGATTTAAAACGTAATGATAAGGCTGATGTTAATTGCCGACTGCTATTGAGTAAGCCTTTAGGTGTTGGCATTTTGACGACGGCAGAGAAACGTAAAACATTACAACCTGAGCACCAGTCACTAGCTATTGATGCTATGTGTCAATTGAATCAAGTAGGGGAGCTTCTGAGTAAAAATCCGGCAGTCAAGGCAATGACAGATGTCACCGGCTTTGGGCTATTAGGCCATTTGCTTGAAGTTTGTGAGGGCAGTGATGTAGATGCTGAAATACTGTTCGAAAAAGTCCCTGTGCTTGAACATACTAAGCAATATGCAGAGCAAGGCTGTATACCCGGCGGGACGCATCGAAACTTCAATGCTTACGGGCATGCTGCGTCAGCGTTAACCGATCTACAAAAAGCGTTACTGTGTGATCCTCAAACCAGTGGCGGGTTGCTAATGGCAGTGACAGCGGATGAAGTTGATAGTGTGAAACAACAGGCTTTAGCGTCAGGATACACACTACACGAGATTGGTCAGCTTGTTAAAACCCAAGGCGTTACTCAACGTGTACGGGTTATTTAATGGCTAAGCGAGAAAATACAGCAGACTATGCAAATATCCTTTTATCGCAAGCGCCCTTAATGGATGTCCGAGCGCCTGTTGAGTTTCAGCAGGGGGCATTTCCCAATAGCGTCAACTTGCCGTTAATGAATGACATTGAGCGGCAAAAAGTGGGGACATGTTATAAAAATGAGGGGCAACAGGCTGCCATTGCACTGGGCCACAAGTTGGTTAGTGGTGATGTACGCGAGTCCCGAATTGAAGCGTGGAAAGCTTTCGCTCAACACCACCCGGAAGGTTATCTGTACTGCTTTCGTGGTGGCCTTCGTTCACACGTTACGCAGCAGTGGCTAGAAGAAGCAGGGCTTAATTACCCGCTAATAACCGGTGGCTATAAAGCTTTACGTCGGTTTTTGATTGATTTGATTGATGAGCAAGCAGAGAGCCGTCCTTGGGTTGTATTGAGTGGCCGTACAGGAACGGGGAAAACTAAAGTTATTGAAGCAACGCCTCATAGTTTTGATCTGGAAGGTTTAGCAAATCACCGTGGTTCTAGCTTCGGGCGTCTGGCAACTGCGCAACCTACGCAGATTAATTTTGAGAACGAACTTGCTGTGCAGATGCTACAAAAGCAGACAGTCTGTGGGCCAATGATGCTTGAGGATGAAAGTGTGGCTATCGGCAGTGTGCACGTGCCGAATCGTTTATTTGCTGAAATGAAACAAGCGCCATTGGTTGTTTTAGAAGAGAGTCTTGATTCCCGTGTCGATATAGTGATCCAAGATTATGTAGTGGATTTATTAAAAGACCACCAGCGTATGCATGGGGAAGAGCAAGGCTGGACTACCTATGTGGCTTATATGAATGGTGCCATGGATCGAATTCGAAAACGTTTGGGTAATGAACGCCACCAAACCGTAAAAAACATGTTGGCTGATGCCTTGCAACAACAGCAAACCAGCGGCGACCTAGCTGCGCATCGTCAATGGATCACTCAGTTGTTGAGAGACTATTATGATCCTATGTACGATTATCAATTAAGCCGAAAAATACAGCCTATATTGTTCCGCGGCAATAAAAGTGAAGTGCAGGCGTGGTTTAACGACCTTCGTGATAACAACGTTTAGCGTTTCATTCTGTGGCGTATTTCATCGTTTTAGTAGGCTAAGCTTCAGTTTTTGTCGTTTCTGGCATTTTATAAAATTTAGGGTAGAAGTCTTTAACCACCTCACCAGTGTCTGCCAGTGCATGACATGTATTGATGGTGACAGGTTTAGCGCCTGTCGCTTTTAGTTTCTTATGTCTGGCTTTATGAGTGGTTTGGAATGCAACAGTTGCGATAGGTCCAAGTAACTCGCGTAAATGGGTACAGCCGTTAGTACCACTAAATAACTCACGGGTTAAACGAGTAAAGCCTGCTGCTATTTTATGGCCTTCTAGTGCTTTGAATTGCTCAACAATTGACGGGCAAGTACGATAAGGCGATTTGTCGATAACGGCTTCTACGTGATGAATTAAAAAGTGTTCATCAATGGTTATTCTCAGCCACATATCGTGTAGTTGATCACCGGCAGTGATTTTCCCACCGCGATGTCGATTATCCATGTCGTAGGTTTTTACATCAGTCATATGGGCTTCGATATCCCACAAGCCATCAGCACGCTCATAGCCTTCGCAGTGTATTTTACGACGATGAATAAGTTCTCGTGCTGCCGGAGTCGAAAGAGGCATAGCCGTTTCCTTAAAACAAAAGTGGCTTATTTTACGCTGGCTCAAGGATTTCTGCACGGTCGCTACAAATAAGTTTTGAGGGCGAGTAATATAGCGGCCGTTATTGATAAGACTATGTTGAGATTCGTTATGCAGCAAGAGATCCCACCGCGATTTTCCGGTACCGCCAGATTATATGGTGTCGACGGATTCAATCGTTTTCAACAAGCTCACATCTGTGTTGTTGGCATTGGTGGTGTAGGCTCATGGGTTGCTGAAGCCTTGGCCCGTTCGGCAATAGGTACGCTTACGTTGATCGATTTAGATGAAGTTTGCGTAACGAATACAAACCGGCAAGTGCACGCGCTTAATAGCAAGGTAGGTCAGTCTAAAGTTGAAGTAATGGCCGATCGCATTCGTGATATTAATCCTGATATCCAATGTCATGAGGAAGAGGCCTTTATCACCGCAGAAAATCTAGCGCAGTTGATTAGCGAAGACTGTAACTTTGTTGTTGATGCTATTGACGAAGTGCCAGCAAAAGCGGCTTTAATCGCTTTTTGTAAGCGCAAAAAAATCCCTGTCATTAGTATTGGTGGTGCCGGTGGTCAAATGGACCCGACCCAAATCCAAATCGCGGACTTATCTAAAACCTATCAAGACCCTTTAGCGGCAAAAGTGCGCTCAACACTGCGCCGAGATTATGGGTTTTCGAAAAACGTAAAGCGACGTTTCAATGTCCCTTGTGTGTTTTCCACCGAACAGCTGACATACCCGCAACCTGATGGAAGCGCTTGTCGTCAAAAACAAACAACGGAAAATGGAGCAATGCGCCTGGATTGCTCAACAGGTTTCGGCGCATCTACGTGTGTGACTGCTAGCTTTGCTTTTGTTGCCGTTGCCAGGGTGCTTGAGAAATTAGCGACTAAACCCTAGAGATTGGTTAACACGTACGATGAGAATAGGGTTAAAGAAAGCTATGTGCGCGCGTTTTAATTGCATCCACCATAGCGTTCACACCATTATTTCTTGATGGACTGAGGTGCTGGCTCAGGCCAACCTCATTAAATAAATCAGCAATCTCCATGGCAATGATTTCTTCAGCGGTTCGGCCATTGACTGACTCCAGAATAACTGCAGCTAAGCCTCTGATTATTTTTGAGTTAGAGTCGATCTTAAATTGCAGTAGTTGCGTTTCAGGGTCTTGAGTGCTGAGCATCCACACTTTGCTGGTACAGCCATGTAATAAGTTATCTTCTGTTTTTTCATCCTGATTTAATTGAGTGGCCGAATAAGAACTACTCGCTGTCGTTAATGTATTCAGTTTTTCCTGCCAAGATTTTAACGTGCTCAATTGTGATAGTAGTGGTGGCTGAGCAGTATTCGTACTATTGCTTGTTTTATAGCTTGTTTTATTAGTTTTGCTATTCGTACTTATCGCTGTACAGCTATTACTTTGTGCCGCTAGTGCTTGCTGTTCATTTGAATTGTTTTGCGTTGCAATTACCTCTTTTAAAGTGGTTAAAAAAAGTGCAACGTCGTTAACTGTATTGTAAATGCCTAGTGATGCTCGAACGCAGCCTTGTTCTATGCCCAGTAAATCCATTAATGGCATAGCGCAATGATGGCCAGTGCGCACAGCGATGTTGTGTTGGTTAAGTATTTGGCCGATATCGAACGAGTTTAAACCAGCGACGGTAAACGAAACGAGACTTCGTCGATTGTTAAGACTCCCGACTATGGTGACCTCCTTGATTGATGAAAGACCGTCTATCAGTGCTGTTAGGCACGCTTCTTCGTGTTTTTTTCGGTGTCTATTATCTACTTGTTGCAACCATTCTATAGCCTGAGCAAACCCGATAGCTTCAGCTATCGCGGGCGTGCCTGCCTCAAACTTAAACGGAATATCGTTATAAATTGTTTTATCGAAGCTGACGCTTTTGATCATTTCTCCGCCAAGCTGCCAAGGAGGCATTGTTTCGAGCAGTGCCTGTTTTCCATACAAAAAGCCAATACCTGTTGGACCGTAGGCTTTATGCGCAGAAGCCACGTAGAAATCGCAACCTATAAATTGAACATCAATGGGTTCATGGGCTAATGCTTGTGCACCATCTATAACCACGACAGCGCCTTGCTGCTGAGCCAGCGTAGTGAGCTTTTTTACCGGGTTAACGATGCCTAATACGTTAGAAATATGGGTAAACGCTACTAATTTAGGCTGTTTGCTGAGAAGGCGTTGGTAGCACTCAAGGTCAAGTTCACTGTTCTCATTGAGCGTTATAATTTCAAGTGTTGCGCCTGTTGTTGTTGCTAGGTGCTGCCAAGGCACTAGATTGGCATGGTGCTCCATTGCGCTGACAACAATAGTATCACCGGCGCTGATGTTGCTTTTACCCCACGTGTTCGCAATTAGGTTGATTGATTCTGTAGCGCCCTTTGTCCAAATAATCTCACGCCAACTGTTGGCATTAATAAAATGTTGAACGCTTTGGCGTGCCTTTTCAAAAGAGGCTGTGGCTTGGTCACTTAATGTATGAGCACCGCGGTGAACATTGGCGTTAGACAATTGATAATATTCTTGCATGGCAGCCAACACGCATAACGGCTTTTGTGAAGTTGCGGCGCTGTCTAAATAGCAAGTTGGACCTTGCTGGATCAGGGGAAATTGAGAACGAATGTTCTCAATAGAAAAAACAGAAGGGGTATGTTTTGAGTTCATTGACGAATGATAGCAACGACCTAAGCATCGTTACTATCATTTAACGCAGCCATTGCATCTTGAGCCCACGTTATACTGTGGCGATAAGCAGCCTCGTAAAAATTAATATCGACGGGGTATTTATCGAGTTCTGTCCAATCACCTTGTTCATACGCAAGTGCCGCTTCGAGTATGGCCCCCATTTGGCCTTCGTGAACACTAATAGCCCCTTTAAGGTCATCGCTTAATGGCAGTTGTTCAAGCAAGGTCTCCATGTCCATATCTAATAACGCATTGATGTCTGACATCATGCCGACCATGAAATAGCCGTTGGCGTTAGGATAGCCTGCAGCTTCTGCAAGAAGTTCACACATACGGCCGCGAGCAAGAAGTATGCGTGCCAATTCTTCAGGTTTTTCAGGGTTACTACTAAGCGCAATAAGCGTTGCCCATTTTTTAATCTGATCGTTACCTAACAGAACAATAGCTTGACCGAGAGAATCAACCTTTTTAACTAATGAGTATGCAGCAGAGTTAACGATACGAAGTAGTTTGAAGGTGAGTACTGGGTCTTTAATAATCAGGTCTTCGATTTCGTGGGCAGTGATCTTTGGATTCTGTAGTGCTTGTACTAGCTGCATCATCGCAATGCTGTTGGACGAAACCTTTTTGCCTTTTACTATCTGGGGTTTGCTTAAGAAGTGGCCTTGAAACAATTTAAAACCAAGATCCACACACTCATAAAGTTTTTCGACGGTTTCGATTTTCTCTGCTAATAGCGTCACACCATAAGGCGTTAAGATTTTAACGTGTTCGGCAACTTCTTCAGAGGTCAGTTGTAATACATCAACTTTAACAATTTGTACGAGTTTCAGTAGAGGGATGTATTTTTCATCATAAATAAAATCATCCAGCGCGACTTTGAACCCTTGTTTCCGAAGGTCTTTAACCGCTTCGATTAATTTGTCATCGACTTCCGCCGTTTCAAGAACTTCTACGACGATTTGTTTTTTGAGGGACTCGGGTAGGCTCTGTTTGATGAGCAGGTCATAACTCATGTTCAAAAAAGCAGGGACACGTTTCATGTGTCCTTGATCACA
>JBLXCH010000020.1:23500-38961 GCA_048265065.1 Motiliproteus sp.
GGTAGGCTCTGTTTGATGAGCAGGTCATAACTCATGTTCAAAAAAGCAGGGACACGTTTCATGTGTCCTTGATCACAGACACTCGTGTAAGAGTTCAGCAACACCTCGGAAGTAGCTTGGTCGTTATCGAGAAACCTGGCTTCATCTTTTTCATCACTACGGTACAGCAACTCATAAGCAATCACTTTCAACTGTTGGTCGAAAATAGGTTGTCGAGCCATTAGTACACTTGAGTTGTGATCTTCCGTATTCATAGGGGTGAAGTTCCAAAACTTTTTCAAACATTGTAGACAGTTTGATCACGAAAAACAGTGACTCAACGCCAATATTTGTTGATATAAATTAACTATATAAACAGATATTCACTTTAATTAACCAAGTAAAGTGGGCCTTATGTCCTTAAGGTCCGATATAATGTCCATTATTACTCCCAATTAAGCAAAGTTAGGTCTATCTCATGCCCATTCAATGGTTTCCTGGACACATGCATAAAGCGAAAAAAGAAATCGCTAAAACCATGTCAGAGGTAGATATTGTGTTAGAAGTTTTAGACGCTCGGTTACCTATGTCGAGCGCAAACCCAATGGTGGCTGAGCTTATCGGTGAAAAGCCAGTGCTTAAACTGCTCAGCAAAAAAGACCTTGCAGATGATGAACGTACCGTCGCTTGGGTGAAGTTTCTTGAAAACGCTACCACCCGTGTATTGGCCTACAGCTTTGATGATAAGTCTACGCCGAAACGCATCACATCAATCTGTAAGGAACTTGCACCTAATCGTGTCGCTGCAGGTCGTCCCGTTCGCGTCATGATTATGGGAATCCCTAATGTGGGGAAATCGACCTTAATTAATGCACTAATGGGTCGACGGATTGCTAAAGTCGGCAATGAACCTGCAGTCACAAAACAGCAACAACGTTTTGTGACCAAAAATGATTTAGCTATTTTTGATACACCAGGAATCTTATGGCCTAAGATTCACGACAACGACTCGACATTAAGACTTGCAGCCAGTGGAGCAATAAAAGATACAGTCATGGACTATGAAGAGGTGGCATTGTTTGCTTTGGAGTTTATGCAATGTGACTACCCCAGTGCCTTGAGTGCACGATATAAATTACAATCGCTTGGTACAGTAGAAGAAACGCTGGCTGAGATAGGTAAAAAGAGAGGTGGTCTTCGGGCCGGTGGCGTGGTTGACCTTCATAAAGCTTCAGAAGTTGTTGTTAGCGATTTGCGAACGGGAAAGTTTGGCAAAATCACTTATGAAACTGTGAGCGAATGGGAAGAAAAAATTCGTATTGCAGAGTTAGAAAGACAAGAAGAGTTGCTGTTGCAAGAAGAAGAGCAAAAGCAACGTTTGGATGAGACAAAACAGCAAGCGCAACAGCAGCAGTAAGCTGCATAGGTAAAAACATGACACGCCAAAAGAAAAAATTTCAACCGGGTAAAGAACTAAAAGAAGTTTTTGACGCGGTTGACCAGCGAAGAAACTCTGCTCGAGCGCAATTTATTGCCCGTAAAGAAGGTTTAAAAGCTCGAGATAAACGAAAAGAATTATTAAAAGCAGAAAAAGCCGATAAAGCAGCGGCTGCTGAAAAAACACCGCGAAAAAATCGGTTAAAACAGGATCCTGCTGCCGTCTCGGAAAAGGCGAAAGCCATCATGGAATCAACAGACGCAAAATAATAAAGCTCGCCTATACTTCTGTAAGAACAGTGAATTACAAGAAAAATAATCCTTTTCGGGTGAATACATGGCCAAGAGCGCAAGCAAAAAGTCGAATCAAACTTTAGCATCACTTCTCGATGAAATCTCACGTCGCTTATCCGCGAAAAAAGCCGCTGAGCTGATTCATTTTTGCCAGTTGCATTTTAGCTTTAGTCCCAGTGAAGATTTATGTGAACGTTCATTGCCAACCCTTTATAAAAGCGTTGAAGATTGCTGGGATTTTGTTCAAAGCTTCAGCGCCGAAGAAAGCAAAATACACGTATATAACCCTGCTTATGATGAGAATGATGACCAATTAGCGCGGACAGTTGTGATGGTGCAACAGCTGGACATGCCTTTTCTCATTGACTCCATTCGTATGGAAATAAATCGCCGAGGGTTAAGGATTCATCAACTGGATAACAGCATCCTTTCTTATCGGCGTAATACCAAGGGTCAATTAAAAGCGGTCAAGGCTCTCAGCGAAGATAATGAAAAAACGCAGACTGAATCCCTGATTTACGTAGAAATTGACCGTCAAGCAGGTAAAGAGGCATTAGATGATTTAAAAGCTTCACTGGCAGAAGTGCTGGGGCAGGTCGACCTTGTTACGTCTGATTATTTAGCCATGAAAAGCCAAGCTCAAACGTTAATTGATGATGTTGAAAGTTTTGCTAATCGGTTAGCAAAAAAAGATCAGGAAGAGCTTTCAGACTTCATCGCATGGTTAACTAATAATCACTTCACCTTTTTAGGTTATGAAAAATATAAAGCCCGGAAAACCAAGGCAGGTATTCGACTAACACCCGTTAAGAATTCCGAACTTGGCTTTTTCAAATGCTGTGAAGAATCGGCTAAAAAGATGCAGCTGGGTGACGTATGCGTGGACGGTGGAAAGCGTTTAGATATTCAAAAAGTACTGACTTTTACCAAATCACCGAGTCGCTCAAAAGTACATCGGCCCGCTTATTCAGATTTTATCGCTATAAAAACATATAACGATGCAGGTGTTGTTACTGGGGAACACCGCTTTGTTGGTTTGTTCACGTCAAGAGTTTATCTGCAAACAGCCTCCAAGATTCCTGTCATTCGCCGTAAAGTTGAGAAAGTGCTTAGTGACTCCAAACTGCATCCAGGCTCACATGACTGGAAAGAGCTAGAGCAGATTCTCGAAACTTACCCTCGTGATGACCTTTTGCAAATCAGCTATAAAGCGTTATTTCCAACGGCGATGCAGATCCTGCATATCAATGAGAGGCGTTTGACGCGACTCTTTGTCCGTAAAGATTTGTACAGCCAGTATTATTCATGCTTAGTCTATGCCCCTCGCGATATTTACAATACTGAATTTCGTGTTCGTGTTGAGAATATTCTCAAGGAAGAGCTCAATAGTGAATATGTCGAGTTTAATACCCATTTTTCAGAATCTATTCTCGCTAGAACTCAGTTTATTGTACATGCCTCAAACCGTGGCGATATGGCTGAAAACCCCGATTACCATAAAATTGAAAAACGTATCATCGAGGCTTCCCGGACATGGAGTGATGAGCTGCATCACAGTTTGATTGAGACGTTAGGCGAGCGTAAATCACTCGATCTTATCAATCGGTACGGCAAAGCGTTTCCTTCTTCCTACCGTGATGACTTCACAACGGCAATTGCTGTCGGCGATATTCTGCAAATAGAAACACTGAGCAGCGCAAGCCCGCTAGCAATGGACTTTTATCGTGAAGAAAACCAGTCCAATAATGAAGTGAATTTCAAACTATTTCATTTGAACTCACATTTGCCGTTATCTGAAATTATTCCCGTCATGGAAAACCTTGGGTTACGCGTCATGGACGAACACCCTTACAAGCTGTTGTTCGATGACAAAACCTGTTGGATCCATGACTTTAGAATGCAGTACTGCTCCACCAGTCAATTAGATGTAGAGACTGTTAAACAAGGTTTTCAGGAGGCATTTGCACAAATATGGAATGGGAATTCTGAAAATGATTACTTCAACCGTTTGATTCTATCCGCTAATTTGTCCTGGCGCTCGGTGTGGATGTTACGAGCCTATGCTGCGTATATTAAACAGCTGAAGTTTGGCATTAGCCAATTGGCAATTGCTAATTGCTTGATTCAACACCAGGCCATTACCAATAGTTTAGTCGCGCTTTTCGACGCTAGGTTTAATCCTGCTGATTGTGATGTCAAGAAGGCAGAAGCGCTTGAACATACCATCCTGAATGCCTTGGAAGAAGTTCCTAGTTTAACGGATGACCGCATCATTCGTCGTTACTTAGATTTAATAAAAGCAACGCTGCGGACCAATTACTATCAACGATTAGAAAGCGGAGAGCTTCCTGCTTACGTCGTTTATAAACTTTCTCCCCAGTTACTCGCTGATATTCCCAAACCAAAGCCCATGTTTGAAATCTTTGTTCATTCACCACGGATTCAAGGGGTACATCTGCGTGGTGGAAAGGTTGCTCGTGGCGGACTGCGTTGGTCAGATCGTAATGAAGATTTTAGAACAGAAGTATTAGGTTTAGTTAAAGCACAGCAAGTCAAAAATGCCGTTATTGTGCCGGTTGGCGCGAAAGGCGGGTTTATTGCCAAACGCCTAAATGACGACATGAGCCGTGATGAGTTTATGCAAGAAGGGATTGCATGCTACCGCCTATTTATCAGCGGGTTACTAGATGTTACTGATAATATTGTTGATGGTGGTGTTGTGCCGCCTACTGATGTAATTCGTCATGATGAAGATGACCCTTATTTAGTTGTTGCTGCCGATAAGGGTACGGCAACTTTTTCGGATATTGCTAACGAAATTTCAGAGTCACGTAACTTTTGGCTAAAGGATGCATTTGCTTCAGGTGGCAGCCAAGGTTATGACCACAAGAAAATGGGCATAACGGCAAAAGGCGCGTGGGTTTCAGTCCAGCGTCATTTTAGAGAAATCGGTCACGATATTCAGCGTGAAGACTTTTCTGTAATCGCCATCGGTGACATGAGTGGTGATGTTTTTGGTAACGGTATGCTGTTGTCCGAGCATATTTGTTTAACAGCGGCCTTTAACCACCTACATATTTTTATCGACCCTAACCCCGATTCGGCACAAAGTTTTGTCGAGCGAAAACGGCTATTTGAACTACCTCGATCTAGTTGGAGCGACTATAACACCACATTCATTTCCAACGGTGGTGGCGTTTTTGAACGCAAAGCAAAATACATCAATATCACGCCAGAAATGAAAAAACGTTTTGATATTAATGAATCGCGAATGACGCCTAATGAGTTATTAAACGCACTGTTGAAAGCCCCAGTTGATCTCATTTGGAATGGTGGCATAGGAACCTATGTAAAAAGCACCGAAGAATCCAACGGTGACGTCGGGGACAAAGCTAATGATGCTATCCGACTTAACGGTAATGAGTTGCGGTGCAAGGTAGTAGGCGAGGGCGGAAACCTTGGTCTGACGCAACGTGCACGCATTGAGTATTGCCTTAATGGCGGACGGTGCAATACCGACTTTGTTGATAATGCCGGGGGCGTAGATTGTTCCGACCACGAGGTGAATCTCAAGATCTTACTGGATACGATGGTCGCTTCAGGGCCATTAACCGCGAAACAACGAAATTCCTTATTGGTAAAAATGACCGAAGCGGTGAGTGATTTAGTGTTAAGTAATAACTATCAACAAGCACAGTCGTTAAGTCTCGCTGAAGCTTACACACTCACTAAATTTGATGAGTTTCAGCGTGTTATCCAGTTTTTAGAATCACGTGCACGTTTAAATCGTGAACTGGAATTCTTACCCAGTGAAGAACAACTTCAAGAACGTAAACTCTCCTCTAAAGGATTAACCCGGCCAGAGCTTGCGGTACTCTTATCTTACGGTAAAGCGTTGTTAAAAGAAGAGTTATTACATCCTGAGTTAACCGATGATTCTCATGCAAAGCTAGAACTAGCCACAGCGTTTCCCCATCAGTTACTTGATCGTTTTGGTGAGGCCGTTTATGAGCATAAACTGCAGGCAGAAATCATTGCGACGCAGATTGCCAACCATATGATGAACGACATGGGCTTGGCCTACCTCCATAGCCTTGAGTCATCGACGGGGGCTAGCTCAGTCGAAATTGCTAAGGCCTATCTATTAGCAAGAGATGTTTTTCATATGCAAGCTATTTGGGCAGAGATCCAAGCGCTGGATAACCAGGTGGATGCTGCGATTCAACGCAAAATGATGCTGGACTTGCAGCGGCTGGTTCGCAGAGCAAGTCGTTGGTTTTTACGTAATCGCCGTAAATCATTAGTGATTGATAGCGAATTAGCTCACTTTACACCCGCAGTAAAAGAGCTGCTTGAAAACATGGGTGACTGGTTGCACGGTACAGCAAAAGAGAAGTGGCAATCCAGTTTCCAGGGTTATCTTGAGCAGGGAATTCCTGAAGCATTAGCGCGAAGTGTGGCTAGTAATGAGTCTCTTTACATGGCGTTAGGTGCAATTGAAGTAGCGAACAGCTCTGACTATCCACTTAACGATGTGATTGATGCTTATTGTTTATTAGGTGAAGAACTCAAACTGTACTGGTTCTCTGAAGCGCTAAATAACCTGAATGTCGAAAGCCAGTGGCAATCTCTTGCTAGGGACGCATACAGAGATGATCTTGATTGGCAGGTGCGCTCCCTAGCAAGCAGCTTGCTGAAAGAGCGACAAGGTAGTGAAGGTTTGCGTGAGAGTTATACTCGTTGGTATCAAAGCAACGAAACTCGAGCTGTCCGTTGGCAGTCGATGCTCTCTGAATTACAATCGGCAGAAGTACAAGACTACTCGATGTTTACCGTGGCTATCCGCGAGCTATTTGACTTAGCCAAAGGTGCATCGCTGACATAAATTATGCTCGCGTAAATACCTTATGCAAGAAGTGATGGTCCAGTTGCGGATCAGTGCGGATGAGTATCTTAAACTCTACCGAGGACAAGCGACCGCGGTTAATACCCGCGCGGTCGATGGCCGTTCAGTCAGATTTCCCGCTAAAATTTTAACGCCTTACGTGACTCGTCGGGGAGTTCATGGGGTGTTCATCATCAGTTTTTCTGACGCCGGAAAATTTCAGGATATACGGCAATTGCAAACTTAGTTGCTCGTATCTCATTGTATATTCGATATAATCCGTAGCATTCAGCAGGACTAGGATCTCTTATGAGTTATCAATATCTCCAATCGCTATTGTTTCAGCTTGACCCTGAGTGTTCGCATTGGGCCGCAATGACTGGCATCGACATCTCTGAGCATTTAGGTCTTAGTCGTTTGCTTTATGAGCCAGTGGCAGCTCCCGTGAACGTGATGGGCATCGACTTTCCGAATGCGGTGGGTTTAGCTGCAGGTTTAGATAAGAATGCTGAACATATTGACGGTTTGGCAGCCTTAGGCTTTGGTTTTGTTGAAGTGGGTACAGTGACTCCTCGACCGCAGCCAGGAAACCCAAAACCACGCTTGTTCAGAATCCCTGAGAGTCAAGCCATTATTAATCGGATGGGGTTTAACAATAAGGGTGTGGACTACCTCATTAAGCAAGTAGACAACAGCCAGTTTAATGGTGTTCTTGGCATTAATATCGGTAAGAATTTTGATACCCCCGTGGAAGAGGCGACCAAAGATTACTTATATTGCTTACGACGAGTTTATACCCGTGCCTCTTATATCACGGTAAATTTATCCTCACCCAACACTCCAGGATTACGTTCATTACAGTTTGGTGATGCGCTACATGAGCTGTTAGCTGTACTTAAAAAAGAGCAGCTCAGTTTGGCTGCTTTTTATGGACGTTATGTTCCTGTGGCTGTAAAAATCGCCCCTGATATGACCGAAGAAGAAGTGCATCTAGTGGCGTCTGCTTTTAAAGAGCATCAAGTCGATGGAGTTATCGCCACCAATACAACATTAGATCGTGAAGCAGTTAAACATTCCCCTGTCGCGAGCGAAGCGGGTGGGCTTAGTGGTGCGCCAGTTAGGCAGGCTTCGACTAAAGTTGTCCAGCAGCTAGCGGATGCCTTGCACGGTGAAATTCCAATCATCGGAGTCGGTGGTATTACTGATTCAGCAAGTGCTGAAGAGAAGATTGCCGCAGGAGCCTCGTTGGTGCAGCTTTATAGCGGCTTTATCTATCAAGGTCCCAAGCTGATAGAACAATGCGCGAAAGCGCTAGCCCGTTAAGCATTCAGGTAAGCTACGGACAACTAAAACAAAAAAAGGCCCGCATAAGCGGGCCTGTCTCTCCTTTGGGTTAAGGTATGTGTGGGGCACAGTGCAAAGAGGAAATGCCCTGATAACCGTCCCAATAATCTGATCGCCCTTGCCGCCAGCCCATGAGCCACTGCTGTCGACTATCTGTCGTTGTTGTAGGGCATAAACTCATTGATTTTCCTACTAGACCTACTCGATAACCTTTATTGAAAGCTCGAGTTGTAAGATCACGCTTATGTCTCTTCATTCAGTAATAACCTCGTTTTCTTGTTCGATTCTAACTAGGTACTACATGCTTGAAACTAATATGTTAAGTGCTACATATTTAGAGCTACATGTTAAGTATTACAAGTTAAGAACTACATGATACTAAGTACTACATGCGATGAATTTCCAAGATGGCCGAAGCCAACGCATCACTACCTAAAACGGTGAATACACGTTCCTAAGTAGTTATGTTTTTGTAACGTACTGAGCAACAAGAGTCGAGGGTGAATGCAATGAAATAATTCATCTAATGACAGTTTGATGTTTGTTACGTTACGAAAAGTTTAAATTTTACAGTCACCTACACAGACTTTGCCGTTCTTTGAATTCGATAGTGAAAAAAACTTAGCTAATAGGCAGTTTTGCAGAATAAAACTCATGTTTGTTTTCGGGTCATTAGGCATGAAGAGTGCTTTTCAATCTAAAGTACAAGAGTGGTATTATGCGTCGCCAATACACTGATATAAAAGGTCACCACTTGAACACTTCTTCGCAGCAAAGCTTCTTCGCAACATGCTCTAAAGGGCTAGAACAACTTCTTTTAGATGAACTAGAAAGCTTTGGCGCAACAGATTTAAAAGCGACAGTTGCTGGCGTCGCTTTTAGTGGTGAATTGACGACTGCTTATCGAGCTTGCCTTTGGTCACGGTTAGCAAACCGTATCCTTCTGCCTTTGGCTAATTTTCCTGCTGAAGACGCGGACGCTTTGTATGCCGGTGTTCAATCAATTGATTGGCTTGATCATCTGCGCTCAACGGGTACCTTGATTATCGATTTTAATGGCAGCAGCCGTGCTATCAACAACACGCATTTTGGTGCGTTACGGGTTAAAGATGCCATTGTCGATCAAATCCGCCAACATACGGGACAACGCCCCTCAATCGAAAGAGACCGCCCTGACATTCGCGTACATTGTTTTTTAAACAGACAGCACGCACAAATTAGCATTGATTTATCAGGAGACAGTTTGCACCGTCGCGGCTATCGCTTAAAAGGTGGGGAAGCGCCTTTAAAAGAAAACTTAGCCGCTGCCATTTTGCTCCGTTGCGGTTGGGATATCGCAGGTAAGCAAGGGCTTCCACTGATCGATCCTATGTGCGGTTCTGGCACCTTGCTCATAGAAGCGGCGATGATGGCGTTAGACTGGGCGCCGGGGTTACACCGTAAGTATTATGGCTTTGATCACTGGTTAGGCCATCAGCCTGCAGTGTGGAAAGAACTGATGCTCGAAGCACGCGACCGACAAAAGCAGCAACTTGCGAGCGGGAATCTAGAAATACACGGTTATGATGCGCAGCCTAAGGCGGTTTCTATTGCGCGTGAAAACATTGCTCGAGCAGGGCTTGAAAACCATATCCGAGTCTCCCAGCGTGAATTAACCGACTTAAAACCACTAACTCATTTACCGAATAAGCAACCTGGGTTATTGGTAACAAACCCACCATACGGTGAACGCTTGAGTGAAGTACCGGTTATCGTTTATCTCTATCGTTATTTAGGTGAAGGCTTGCGAAAGCATTTTGCAGACTGGAACGTGGGTGTTTTTACCGGCAACCCTGAATTAGGCAAAGCCGTTGGTTTAAGAAGCCAAAAACAATACAAATTTTTTAACGGCGCTATCCCCAGTAAGTTATTGCTGTTTCATGTGGCTGAAGAGCACATCATGACAGAATATAAAAAAGGTAATACTGCATCGGGTGCGGATGCGGGTGCGGATCAGAGTACAGAAAAACCTGAGGTGACCACGCAACAGCCTGCAATAGCGCTAAACGAAGCAGGACAAATGTTTGCTAATCGTTTAAAGAAGAACCTAAAACAAATCGATAAATGGGCACGCAAAAACGATATACATTGCTATCGTGTTTATGACGCGGACATGCCTGAATTTGCTGTTGCCGTTGATCGGTATGAAGACCGCGTTTTGGTGCAAGAATACGCCCCGCCAGCGAGTGTTGATGCGGTTAAAGCTGTTGAACGCTTAGAGCAAGTGATAGCGGCAGTTCCTGGAGTCATGGACGTACCCAGCAACAAGGTAGTCCTTAAGCAGCGTAAACGGCAGTCTGGGGCAGGTCAGTATCAGAAATTAGACAATCAAAAAGATATGTTTGAGGTCGTAGAAGGTGACGCTCGTTTACTCGTCAACCTCAATGACTATTTAGATACAGGGTTGTTTCTTGATCATCGTCCTATTCGCCAAAAAATAGCAGAGTGGGCAAACGGAAAACACTTCCTGAATTTATTCTGTTACACCGGTGCTGCCACGATTCAGGCAGCGGTAGGTGGTGCTCGTCGTACGTTAAGTGTCGATTTATCAAATACGTACTTAGAATGGCTGCAGAAAAACTTAGCTGTCAATGGACTGAGTGAACAACTAAATAAAACGCTGCATGCAGATTGTTGTGTATGGCTTACAGAAGCTGTTCGCGATGAACGTAATCGTTTTGATCTTATTTTTATGGATCCACCGACATTTTCTAACTCTAAACGCATGAACGATGTATTGGATATCCAACGTGACCACGTCGATTTAATTCGAAAAGCGGTTGCCTTGTTAAATCCAAACGGGACTTTAGTGTTTTCCAACAACCTAAGGAATTTCAAAATGGACCTTGAAGCCTTAGCTGATTTGTCCATAGAAAATTATACTCAGCCTTCAATCGATAAAGACTTTGAACGTAATAAAAAAATTCATAACTGTTGGTTAATCAGTTCATAAACAACGCTTTATTGGTTCCTGCTGACTCAGTTCCGATCATCGGGAGCCAATAAAATCATCAGCGTCCTTACTTTCCTTTTTTTGCTATTGCTGCGTTGCTACTTAAGCGTGGCATAGCATCTTTGATCTTTTGCTTGCTACAAACGCAACGCTTCCCGTTTCTATTCCATAAATTCCATAATATTTCATTACTATTTACATTCTTTACAAGTATGATGCAATTCGTAAGACACATGATAATCAATCGTATTACGGAGAATTAATGAAATACCTGACGTCTAAACAAAAAAATAGACCTGCAACAAAAAGGTTGGCATTGGCGTTATCGCCTCTATGTGCGTTGATCTATTGCCAAGCGGGTTTTGCGTCTGAACAAGACGCTGTTGAAACAACAGGGACGTACGTGGTTACAGCGGATGCATTAAAAACTAACCAACTTACTCAGGAAACGCCAAAATCTGTTTCACTGGTCGCAGAAAAGCAACTCAAAACGCTTGCCCCACAAAAAGTGGATGAAGCACTACGCTATACAGCAGGTGTAACTGCTCAACCGTATGGAGCTGATAATGACACCGACTGGTTTAAAGTCCGTGGCTTTGATGCTTCAACATACTTGGATGGCAGCCGTTTAAACCGCGAAGGTTATTACACATGGCTCCTCGAACCTTATGGCTTACAGCAACTTGAAGTCGTTAAAGGACCCTCTGCTATTTTATTTGGTGAATCACCGCCAGGTGGCGTGGTGAACCTTGTACAGAAAAAGCCAACCGATACCCCACAGGGTGCAATCCACTTCGAACTTGGCAGCAATAATCACCGGTCGCTAGGCATTGATATTTCAGATGAGGCTAACGATAGTGGGTCAGTTCGTTATCGTGTGGTTGGTTTAGTTAAAAGCGCTGATGGTGAATTGAACGAAACAGAGGCGGACCGCATTTATTTTGCACCAAGTGTGGCTATTGATGTCTCTGACCAAACCACATTAACCGTATTAGCTTCTTATTTAGAAGACGATGGGATACCGACCAACCCCTTTTTCCCAGCAGCAGGAACGATCCTCGATACGCCTAACGGAAAAATAGATCCATCAACCAATTATGGTGAACCGGATTATGACCAATACGAGCGTCAACAAGTCTCGGTAGGCTACTTACTTGATCATGACTTAAGTGATGAATGGACATTTTCGCAAAAGCTTAACCTTGCTAAAAATGACCTTTTGTTACGTAGTGTCTATGCTTTTTTTAACTCTGATACGAGCGCTACTGACCTATCCCGCGGCGTTGTTTTTCGAGAAGGTACAAACCAAACCTTCTCGATAGATAACCGTGTGACTGGCAACTGGTCATCATCAACAATTGATCATAATGTACTTGCCGGTCTTGAGTTACAGCACAACAAAACCGACGGTCTTGAACAGGATAATTATGGGTTCAGCACTATTAACGCTTTTAGTCCTGTTTATGGTAACTACACGCCATTAGATTCTGCTAACAACACTGATCGAGAGATTACCAAGCAGCAAGTAGGCCTCTATTCTCAGTATCAACTGACGTTTAATGATCAGTGGATCGGTTTGATGGGTGCTCGCTATGATTGGATTGAAACAGAGAATAAAAATAAGACGGCAAGCACGACAGAATCGAGAGATGATGGTGAACTTTCGCTTAATGCAGGAATTATGTATCTAGCGGATAACGGGCTATCGCCTTATTTCAGTTATGGGCAGTCGTTTAATGTATTAAGCACCGTTGATTCAAGCACTAACGAGCTTTACAAACCTTTAGAGGGCGAGCAATTTGAGCTAGGTGTTAAATATACACCGGAAGATTTCGATGGCTATATCAATGTGGCTTGGTTTGATATCACTCAGAAGAACGCCTTAGTGACTAATCCTTCAACGTTTGTTGCCACACAAGTAGGTGAAGCAACATCAGAAGGGATAGAAGTAGAGTTTGTTGGTGAGGTTTACGATGCGCTGACAGTCTCTGCGAACTACACGTATACCAAATCAATGACTGACGACAGTAGTAATCAAGGTACTCAGCAAGCAGGGTTAATCCCTCGTCATGCTGCATCTGTATGGGTAGGCTATGAAGGTGTCGAAGACTGGAGTTTTGGTTCTGGGGTTCGTTATATCGGGGAGTCTAAAGACAACCCTAAAAGCAGTGACGCAACAATACCGAGTGTTACACTCTGGGATGCGTCGATTAGCTATGACATCACCCCTCAATGGCAGGCGCAATTGAACATCAACAACATTTTCGATGAAGAGTATGTTTCAGCTTGTGACTACTGGTGTTACTACGGTCCATCACGCTCAGTAATGTTAAGTGCTAACTATAACTTTTAACTGAAATCTGACGATTAAAATACCGAGTTAAAAAGGTGTAGTGTACATAAAGTACAATTAGTCACATTGAAGCGCTCTAACGCGCTAGATATAGGCTTTAGTCATTCACTCATCGATTATATGGATGAGGGGGGGGCTAAAGCCTTTTTTATACGTACAAACCACGCTTTTATTTAGTGGGTTCAGCATAGATTTTTTATAGCGCTAGACCATAAAAAAACAGTGCCTTTGCTTTGTTTGTGGACGAGTTATTTTCCGCGAATTTTAAAAGCACACAGGTGCTGAGATATAAAACATTTAGCGGCAGCGCATCTTAAAGAGGAAGAACATTTTAAAGTGAAAGAACAGTTTAAATAGAAAGAACAGAGCGGAGCGGAGCGATAAAAGGGAAGGGAATAAACAATGAGAGATACTGCCCCAGCACCTCTCATCATGTGAAGCTATCAGCCTCGTTGACGCTTAGGAAGAACGTCTTTTAATTTCGCATGCATTTCACGTAATGACGTTTCTGTAGACTCCCAGTCAATACAAGCATCCGTGATTGAAACGCCATATTTAAGATCTTCAAGGCTGTCAGGAATAGACTGATTACCCCAGCCTAAGTTACTTTCAACCATCAAACCGACGATAGAATTATTGCCTTCTATGATCTGGTTAGTCACGTTTTCTAAAACCATTGGTTGTAATGCAGGGTCTTTGTTGGAGTTTGCATGGCTACAGTCAATCATTAGGTTTTTGCTGACGCCATGCTTCTCAAGTTCGTTTTCACACAACTTCACACTGACAGAGTCATAGTTAGGCTTACCGCCGCCACCGCGAAGTACCACGTGACCGTAGGTGTTGCCTTTGGTGTGAATGACTGAAACTTGACCGTTACCATTAATGCCCAGAAAACGGTGAGGGTGGCTAACAGATTGTAATGCATTAATGGCAACAGTTAAGCCACCATCAGTCCCGTTTTTAAAACCGACAGCACAAGAAAGCCCGCTAGCCATTTCCCGGTGAGTTTGCGATTCGGTTGTACGCGCACCAATGGCAGACCATGAAATGAGGTCTTGAATATACTGAGGTGAAATAGGGTCTAACGCTTCTGTAGATAAAGGCAAACCCATATCGGCAAGATCAATCAATAGCTTACGAGCAATGCCTAAACCTTCTTCAATTTGGAAAGAGTCATTAAGGTGCGGATCATTGATTAACCCTTTCCAGCCGACGGTAGTACGCGGCTTTTCGAAATACACACGCATAACAATATAGAGAGTGTCGCTAAGTTCTGCGGCTAACGCTTGCAGTTTTTTCGCATAGTCATGGGCAGCATCAACATCATGGATCGAGCAAGGACCGACCACAACAAACAAACGATGATCAGTACCATCTAAAATATTTTTGATGGTTTGACGGCCTTCAAGTACCGAAGCCATCGCTTTTTCTGACACAGGTAAACTTGTTTTTAAGTCGTCCGGTGTAATTAATACGGATTGTGACTCGACGTTCAAATCCTCTACTCGCAAATCAGCCATTGAAACTTCCTGAAATTATAGGGGCAAACTCTTAGTCGCTCTTATTGCGGCCAAGAAAGCTGCTCTTTGTAACATATTCACTTGTCAGGTGTAACCGAGACAAGGCGCTTTCCTTTAAATATGGTGGTGCTAAGGCAAAATCACAACCTATTGTTGCTTTTAAGGTGGATTATAACTGGCCCTGTTATCGCTTTTGTTGATTATAGTTCGACAGTTTCAAGATGGTTTATATCCGTAAAGTACAACGCCGTTTTAATCTTTGTTTCCCCCAGCCCTTGGAATGCCGATTTATAAGCTTGTAGTTGAGAGCGGTATTGATCAACTTCTTCAGCAATGAATGTTAACTGTTGTTCGACACCACTAAACGGAGTGGTTTTATAATCAATTATCCAACGAACCCCATCTTCATCAATAAACGTACGGTCAATCACAAGGTTGCTTGTTTTCTCTTTGATGTATGTCGTAATTGGCAGTTCGCAGGCACTCCCTCGGTGTTGGCAGTTAAGCACCCATCGCGCCGTTGCGTCAGTTAATGCATTGCTTACCTGTTGAGTGATAATTGGAAGTTGTTCATCGAGCCGTCGGGCAGGCACGCCTAGTTGTAGCAACTGCTGCTTCCAGGCTACATGATACTGGTCCAGATTAGTCGCTTTATAC